>DASWID010000188.1 GCA_036397855.1 Thermodesulfobacteriota bacterium
ATCCTGGTTCGGTAATTTGTCGATCCAGTCTGGAGGTTCTATACCATTGTGTTTATAAAACTCTAAGAGCGTTGGAAAGGTCTCTTGAAATGGTCCTTCTTTACCTGTGGGATACCATATAAAGTGACCTATACCTAGTGATGGGAATTCTTCGCCTTCATTCCAGACAACAAGATTTTCGGTTTTTCCTCCACATTCGTTAATATAAATGAGATTACCTATTTGTTTTAACTCTTCCTCAGAGAGCCTGGGTAGTTGTCGGTCGCTCTCTGCCTCGCTGGTGTAAAGAACAAGTATTAAGCAAAGAGTCATTAACGACGTGAACGTTTTAATGTTCATATCATTTGTTAGTTAATGTGCTCGAGATTGATAATATAGTGCATGTCGGTTTATGAATCTTATATTTCGGAATCCGTAGCAAGCCGTCTCAGCTTTTTGATTCGGCTCCTGCGACGCTTGGATTCAAGCCGTCTTTTTATTGATTGGTACGTGGGTTTTGTTTTACGCCTTATTTTCGGCTTTCGAGCAGCTTTAGCTATCAAGTTGATGAGGCGGTCCAATGCATCTTTTCTGTTTTTTTCCTGTGACCGATACCGACTGGCTTCGATTATTAATATTCCTTCTTCGGTCGCCCTTTTGCCAGCGATACGCAAGAGCCGGTTACGAACATCGGATGGTAAACTTGGCGAATTTGCCACATCGAACCTTAGTTGCACCGCAGTGGCAACTCTATTCACATTTTGCCCGCCTGGGCCAGAAGAACGTATAAATTCCTCCTTTATTTCGCTTTCATTGATGAAAATCTTATTCGTGATTTTGATCATTAATTTAGTTTAAGCTCGGTATCAGATCAACTCAAGTTTAAGAGGGTAGTCATCACCGATTTTTATATGGGGAAATCATTAATAAGTTGGAAAGGATATCAAGCTTAAAATAGCTGAGATACCAAAGATAAAAATTACAATTCCGGCGATCTTATTTACCCATGTCATCCGGCCGAAGTCGAACCTTTCACGAAAAACTAAACTCATACCCCATAGCGTGAGCCATATGAAGCCCGAACCAACAAATACGCCGAAGACTGTCAGACTAGCGGAACCATATTGCGAATTTGAACCGACTACTAGCCCTAATCCTGCAAACATGACCACAAACGTGATGATGGTAATCGGATTGGTAATGGCGATTAAAAAGGCTGACCCGAATGCATTAATATGATTTGGGCTTTTGGTTGGCGTTATTTTCTTCTGTGTTTCCAGAAAGAATACCTTTACACCGATTAAGCAAATGATTATTCCTCCTAAGAGTCGAATCCATTCCTGCTGGTCAATCAGAAAGTTGGAAACTACTGTTAATCCAAAAGCCGCGATGAAACCGAAAATCACATCAGCGGTTGTAGCGCCGAGTCCCGTTAGGAAACCGTTGATCTTTCCCTCTGTAATGGTGCGCTGAACGCATAACGTGCCGACTGGTCCAACGGGCATAGCTATGATGATTCCTACAACTATTCCCTTAAAGAATAAGCCCATCTCCATCGGCAATCTGTCTCTAAAGTATTCTACGCCAACTCGAGTACTCAATAAAAGGTCTCAAAATATACTTCTTTTGGTGGAGAATTTCAAATTAGAGCTTTGGCTTGTGAAATAAATCAGGATTGAATGCAATTAATTATCAAAATCCAAAAAAATCTACGCTGATGATGAATTCTTTTAGTTATTTTCTGTAGTTTCGACTAGTTATTTGAATCGATTTCGATGCTTAACTTATTTCCTTTCGACTTGATTCGTGCGTTTCCCCCTGTTGCCAGCTTCCCGAATAAGATTTCTTTTGATAATCTTTCAGTAATTTCTGTGTCTACCAGTCTTTGAATTGGCCTAGCTCCAAGCCTTGAATCGTAACCCTTTTCAGCCAGGTAGGTTCTCGCATCTTTTTCAAGTTCGATGGATACCTTTTTGGGTTTTAATCTATCGGCCAATTGGCCGATGATTTTATCAACGATCCTTTTTACGACTTCCATGTCTAGAGAATTAAAATGCACGATAGCGTTGAGTCTATTTCTGAACTCCGGGCTGAAGTATCGATCGATGGCCTCGGCGCTTTTGTCTTCGTACTCGTGTTTTCCAAATCCCATAGTCCTTATACTACTCTCCCTCGATCCCGTATTAGTCGTCAGGATCAGAATTATTTGCCTAAAGTCAACCTTTCTTCCGTTTGAATCGGTTAAAGTAGCGTGATCCATCACCTGTAATAATATGTTGTAGATATCTTCATGGGCTTTTTCAATTTCGTCCAGTAGCAATACGGCGTGAGGATGCTGGTTAACTGCTTCTGTGAGTTGACCACCCTGATCGAAGCCTACGTATCCCGGTGGTGAACCAATAAGACGCGATACGGTGTGCTTTTCCATATATTCGCTCATGTCAAAACGCATAAACTCTACGCCAAGTAGGGAGGCCAACTGTTTTGCTAGTTCGGTCTTTCCGACACCTGTAGGCCCTGCAAACATAAAGGAGCCCACAGGCCTCTGTGGTTCATTGAGACCCGCTCTTGACATTTGAATTGACGTTACTAGCTTTTCTATTGCCGAGTCTTGTCCGAAAATAACCTTTTTTAGATCGTCCGAGAGCGTTATCAGTCTTTGTCGGTCGTCGACCCTTACAGTTCGAGAAGGGATTTTAGCAATCTTAGAGATCAGGGACTCTATGTCTTTAACCGTGACCTGCCTTATTTTTGACTTTTGGTTTCTCAGCTTGACTTCCGCGCCAGCCTCATCGATGATGTCTATAGCCTTATCCGGCAATCGTCTATCGTTTAAATACTTGGATGATAACTCGACTGCTGCCTTAAGCGCAGAATTCGAGTAGCTCACGTTGTGGAAACTCTCATAGTAATTCCTTAAGCCTAATAAAATTTTGAGAGTTTCTTCTTGGCTTGGTTCAAAGACGTCAATTTTCTGGAATCTCCTGGCCAGTGCGTGGTCTTTTTCAAAGACGCTTCTATAGTCTTTTAATGTGGTTGTGCCTATACATCTTATCTCGCCGTTTGCCAGGGCGGGTTTCAACATATTTGAAGCATCCAATGTGCCGCTTGAAACGGCTCCTGCCCCTATAACGGTCTGGATCTCGTCTATGAATAGTACCTTATTTTTGTCACCTTTGACCGCATCGATAATCGCCTTTAGCCGTTCTTCAAAGTCTCCCCTATAACGTGTTCCAGCGGTCAGGGACCCCATGTCTAATGCATAGATGTTTAAATCTTTTAAAGCCGGAGGGACTCTGTTTTCGACAATATAAAGCGCCAGTCCCTCGGCTATAGCGGTCTTACCGACTCCGGCATCACCCACAAATATGGGGTTGTTTTTTCTTCTTCTGGCCAGTATATGAATTGTTCGTTCAATCTCTGTTTCACGACCTATTAATGGGTCGATTTTCCCATCTTTTGCTTTTTGGACCAGATTTGTGCAAAATCTCTTCAAAGGGTCTTTTGGTTTAGAATCCTTAATTTTTTCGTTGTCAGTAATAGGGGCTCCAGAGCTTTCATCTCTTAGATTCTCGGAGTCTCCATGAGATATGTATCGAACTACGTCGAAACGCGTGACGCCCTGCTGATTTAGAAAATAGACGGCATGAGATTCTTTTTCCCTGAACAATGCCACCAAAACATTGCTGCTGTCGAGCTCTTCTTGACCTGCCGATTGAACATGCATGGCTGCCAATTGTAATGTTAGCTGGCTTCCCAATGAGTATTGGGGATCGAGTATTTCTTCTCCTTTGATTGAAGCCATTTTCTCGTCCATAAATTTTTCTAATGACTTCTTAAGCTCTTCCACATCAACTCCGCACCCGATTAGAATCCTTAATGCATGAGTGTCCTCTGTTAATGCTAGGAGTATATGTTCTAGGGTTATAAACTCATGTCTTCTATTCCTTGCTTCCCTATATGCCCTGTTTAGGGTCTTATCGAGTTCTTCAGATATGATCATTCGTCTTCTCCGCCTTCTTCGACTTCCATGTCACACTTTAATGGATGCTGGTGTTGTTTCGCTAAATTGTCTACCTGCATCACCTTTGTTCTTGCGATGTCATAAGTATATACGCCAATAATACTTTTACCTTTTGTGTGAGCGTCAAGCATTATTCGTGTGCCCTCTTCTTCACTCTTATAGAAAACCTTTACCAATACCCATACTACAAATTCTCTGGGTGTGTAATCATCATTCAATAGTACAATCCTGTACATATCGGGTCTTTTTAATTGAGTAGTTTCTTCGGTGAGGAGCTCTCCCTCAAGATCGTCAATATTTATTCTCTCATCAGACATAATCTGGTCCCTAGATTTAATTATTATTTTTTATATTTGTTCATGCAAGTATTTTAAAGGTGAAATCCTGTTGTAATCGTTTATTAATCTTGTAGTGTAATTTCGCTCATTAATTAGATATTTTTTTATAGCTTCATTAGCCTCACGATTTATGATGAAATGAGAACTGTAAGTCGGCACAGCAACAAAGCCCCTCAGAAACTTATGCTCACCCTGTGCACCGGCTTCAAATATTTCAATTTTATTTGCTATTGAGTAGTCTATCAACTTATAGTAGCAGCATTCGAAATGGAGATTTTTGAAATCCCTAATGGATCCCCAGTAACGCCCGAAGAGTGTTTTGTTTTTAACAACGTTAAAGGTACCGCCAACAAATTTGTCTTCATCCTTCGCTAAAACCAGAACCAATCTATGCCTGAAGTTTTCAAACATCAAATTGAAAAATTGCCTGTTTAGATAAGGCCTTCCCCATTTTCTAGATGTTGTATGCAAATAAAATTCCCATATTGCATCCATGTGCTGTCTTTTAATGTCCTCTTTTTCGATAATTGATATATTTAAACCAAGTTCTCGAAGCTGCCTTCTTTCCTTTCGAATCTGTTTTTTCCTGTTTGAGCGCATATCGTCTAGGAAGTCGTCAAAACACTCGTATTCTCTATTTTTCCAATGATATTGATGGGTTTTCCTAGTCAAAAAACCGAGCTTCTCTAGAAACCTTTGTTCCTTCTCGGTCAAGAAAAGAAAATGAATAGACGAGATATGCTCTTTTTTACAGAATTCAATTAGGCAATTAACCATCACGAGAACTATTTCCTCAAACGAGTAGTCTGGATCTACCAGAATGCGCGTTCCATTAGCGGGAGTAAATGGTATTGCCACTACCACCTTGGGGAAATATTGCAGGCCTGCATTCTCAAAAGCCTGTGCCCATTCCCAATCAAAGATGTATTCACCGTAGGAATCAAACCTTACATAGAACGTCAAGGCACCTATAATTTTTTTGTCATCGGATAATACGATATGTCTTGGTATCCAGCTCGTATCGTTGCCAACACAACCGGAAATTTCGAGGGCTTCAAGAAATTCATATTCGAGAAAGGGATTTTCGCGATCTGTGATACGATTGTATTGATTTTTATCGATGTGCTTGATTGAGTCGTATACCGTTAGATTAAAATGACTACTCTTTTTATTTTCTTTGGGATTGTGCGGAAAGGTTTTGTTTACGTTTTGCATCACTGAATATGAGGAAATTAATTGTTAGCAGAAGAAGTCATTACCATCGAACCTATTACTGCATTAATTTATATCCTTTAATAATTTAACCTAAAAATTGATCAGTTTTAAACCTTATCAATAAATCCTCATACCCCTCTTTTCTCCCCCCAAATGATCTTATGGAGTTGTGGTAGGACTCTTATATCTTCAAGTTTGTCCTGGATTATCTTTTCTGTAAGCCACTTAAGGTTTGTGCCATGGACAGGTTGAAAAATGATGCTGGCTTCGATCTTATAGCTTTTTAGAATAGATTTGGCATATTCGTAATCGACTCCGTCTTTGATGACGAATTTTAGCTGATCCTTTGGGCGTAGCTTCTCGAAGAGCCTAAAATTCATCCTATCTTCCATTTTCGAGCTTGGGCACTTGCAATCCATACTGATGACGCAATTATCGGTCCAAAAAATGGGTGGGGGATCCTTATGACCACTTGTCTCCAGTAAGATATTGTATTCATCCCTTACTAAATCATCTGCGAGCTCTTCTAATTCTGTTCTTTGTAAGAGGGGCTCTCCCCCTGTGATACAAATCCTCTTACATTTAAATGTTTCAATAGTATTCCGTACGTCTTCTATTGCCATTTGCTTAAAATCCCGCCCTTCCACTGCATACATGGAATCACACCATTCGCATCTCAGATCGCATGCAAAAAGGCGGACGAATACCGTAGGCAGTCCTATTTCAATGCCTTCGCCCTGAATTGAAAAGAATATCTCGCTTATTTTCATTTCTATTTTCTATTGCAACATAAAATAATACCAATACCCGTTATATAATGCCACTAGGGTGGGAGTTCATGGGGCGCCCAAAAATTCAGTTTCCTCTCCCCGAAGGCTCATTCCCGAATGCTACCCGATAAACTTGTCCTCGAAAGTATTTGTCGGGGAAACATTCGGGCACAAGCGTAATCGGGCATCCCCCTGATTTCCTTCTCCCCTTTGGCAAAGGGGAGCTAGAGGGGATTATTAGGACATCTCTAGAGACGATGCCAAGGTCCCCGCACATGTTTTTGATCTGCGAATGCCTCTATCGGGAATCCATAAAGAGGTGCTGCGAGCTCCCGCGAAGCAATCTCCTCTTTTATGGTCATCGTACTTCGACCTACTCAGTATAGACTCCACTGCGGCGATCTCCTGCCTATCACTTGAAGAATTGGGTTACTTACACGAAAAGAAGGAGGACAAGTAGGACGAAGCTCATGCTGGGGCAAGTAATAAAGACAATTTAAAAAATCGCGCGGGGTAGAATAAAAATAA
>DASWID010000189.1 GCA_036397855.1 Thermodesulfobacteriota bacterium
GTCGTTCTCGAAATCCTTTACCGGGAATCCCTATAGAGGTCATTTGTCATCCTCGAATGTTTTAATCGGGGATCCATCGTTTAATTTTTTTATTTTCTTTGTCTTGATACAAAGAAACAAAAATCAAGGGCTGACAAAAAATTAGGATTTATTAAATCAATTCCTCCAGCTAAAAATATTTAATCCTACCACAACCCCAAATCTTTTTTTAACGCTTCCGGAATTGATTTTGGCAATTTTTTGAATGCCCATTTAAAATCTAAGAGATTGTCCACGAATTATCTAACATCTACAGCAATGACAGTGGATACCGTGTAGCTACAGGGAATTTGTTGGTTAAATTAAAGATAAAGGGTGAAAAATGGAAGACGACAACCTATTTTGTGGATTCCCTATCGCTGCGTTATAATCGTCGGGATAAGACTCTTTTGAACAGCGCCCGCCTGTGGTCGCCCAAAAAGAATTGGGTGGTAAAGTTGGTGCGGTAGAGCTTAATGGATATAGAAAGAATAATTTCTTGAATTGGCATCTTAGATTTATTTAACGTAGTTTTAATTGATCAGAACGGAGTCTAAGCTAATAGTTGAGAATTTAAACAAATTCCGCCAGCTTTCCTTTCACCATTACCCGATAAGGAAAATATTAAAAGACTCATTAGTAGCCCTCTTTATTATTTTTGTTTCAATTTTAATTGCTCATTATGTGGGGGATTACATAACTCCTGCCGAGGAATGGATAAAGGCTCAAGGTATATTCGGACCGATAATTTTCATTCTTGCATTTTGGGTTGGGACAATAATCTTCATTCCTGGAAATTTATTCGCAATAGCTTCGGGACTACTTTTCGGCCTTTTATGGGGATTTATTTATACAAGCATAGCCGAGGTTTCAGGCGCTATTCTTCTCTTTTTGATCGCAAGATATCTGGCCAGGAATACCGTTGAGAAATACCTGAGAAACCATCCAAAATTTCTTGAGATTGACAAGCTGGTCAGCAAAATTGGGAAGAAGGTCATGATGCTCTTACGTCTGGTGCCCTTGCCATATACCTTCTTATGCTATTTGTTTGGAATTAGTGAGGTCTCTTTCAAAGATTACGCAATTGCCCTGTCCGTTATTTTCCCAAAACTGTTTTTAATGGTCTATTATGGATATGTAGCTAGCAAATTAACAAAATTATCAGCTGGCACAGCTAGTGCTTACTCTGACATTCACTATATGTCGCTGATTTTTGGCGTTATCGTTTCGATTATTGCAATCGCATATATGGGGCATTTTGTTCTTCTGGTCCTGAGAAGAGCTGAACAACAATAGTGATAATTATATTAAGTTGGGTATCATTTAGCCATTATCTATCTTTTTTGAAAACAACTAAATTTTTCGAGTTATAATATTGAGACCTTTTACTCTATATTTTTCCTGAAATCATTAATGCCGAACTAAGACGTCATGTTACCAGCACCAAATATCACATATATTGGGCATGCCACAGTTTTAATAGAAATGAACGGCATGCGTATCTTGACTGACCCTGTTCTTCGCCACAGACTAGGATTACTTAGGCATAGCAGAACAGTCATAGCTCCAGCTGATTATGATAATATCGATGCCGTGTTAATATCTCACGTTCACCTAGACCACCTGGATATACCCTCCCTCAGGTTAATTGAAAAGGATACGCCGATGATAGTTCCTCAAGGAACCTGGAAATTACTCCATAGGCGACGTTTTAGAAACATAATCGAAATGCGTATCGGCGATTCCATAAATATTGGTTCAATCCGCGTTACATCTACATACGCACATCATGGAGGAAAACGATATCCGTTTGGTACGCAGGCTGATAGTATGGGTTTTATAATTGATGGTTCCCACAGTATTTACTTCGCGGGTGATACTGATTTATTCCCCGAAATGGCTGATCTTTGGGATGATCTAGACCTCGCTCTCCTCCCTATTTGGGGCTGGGGACCAACGTTGAGCAAAGGCCATTTGAACCCATACAGCGCTGCAGAAGCGCTGAGACTCTTATCTCCTCGTTTTGCAATACCCATTCATTGGGGCACACTTCACCCATTGGGTATGGGCTGGATGAGGCCAAGATTCCTCTACGATCCACCCAACGACTTCGTCCGTCATGCTGCAACTATTGCTCCTGACGTGAAGATTCATGTGGTCAAGCCTGGTAGCATTGTAGACATATCTGGAGATTATCGACTCGATGGGCCTACGTAGGGAACTATCCGAATTTTTCACCTTTGCATGGTTCACTAGAATATTGATAATATGGGCCTTAGAAATAACTGCTCTTCTATTTCTTGTGGCAATATTACCGGGTTTAAGTGTTGCGAACTGGGCAACTGCTATTTGGACCATCTTATTAATCAGTCTCTTGAACGCCCTGATATGGCCGGCACTTCTGTACTTCACGATGCCCTTCACCGTGCTTACATTCATCCTTTTAACACTTGTGTTTAATTGCCTTATCATATGGTTATCAGGTCAGATTGATCCGGGCTTTGAATCGTTAGGTTACTGGAGTATATCGCTAGCAGCCTTGGGCTTGACGGTCACTAACACATTCCTGATTGGCCTTCTTGCTATTGACTTCCACGAATCCTATCATCGCTATGTAATTGAACAATTCTCATCTAAGAAAGCCAATCCTGAAAAATTTAACACAGCGGGTGTAATCTTCTTAGAGATTGACGGACTCTCAGCTCCCGTATTAAGAAGGGCTATTGAAAAAGGTCAAATGCCAACCTTAGCCCGCTGGTTAGCGAAAGGGACCCACAGACTAATCGAATGGGAATGTGATTTATCTTCTCAGACTGCCGCGAGTCAAGCAGGAATTCTCCATGGAAACAACTTCGACATACCTGCCTTTAGGTGGTACGAAAAAGACAATAAAAGGATTATGGTATCCAATCATCCTCGTCACACGGCTGAGATTGAACGGCGTATGTCGAATGGTAACGGGCTATTGGTGAATGAAGGAGCCAGCAGGGGAAATATGTTTTCAGGTGATGCTTCTGATGTCATGTTTACATTTAGCACACTTACAGGACTTTCCAGAATTCATACCAAAAATTACTACCATTATTTCATAAATCCATATAATTTTGCACGAATGATCGAGTTATTTATCTGGGATATCATACTGGAGAAATATGCTGCATGGAAGCAAAGGTTAATGGATGAGCGCCCTCGAATCAAAAGAAGAGGTGCATATCCGATTCTGAGGGCATTTACAACTATTTTCCTCAGGGAACTTAGTATTTATATGTTAATTGGAGATATGTTCAAGGGGATACCTTCAGCTTATACCACCTTTGTCGGCTACGATGAGGTTGCACATCATTCAGGTATTGAACGGCCTGACGCAATTGACGTCTTGACAAAGCTCGACCATCAGTTCGCAAGACTAGAGGAAGCAGCGAATCAATCCCCCAGGCAATATCATTTTGTCGTTCTTTCAGACCACGGTCAAAGTCAGGGGGCTACATTCAGGCAAAGGTACGACATGACCTTAGAAGAATTTGTAAGGAAATTGGTTTCTGAGCAACACACCGTTGAAAGTACAGAACATGCCAGCGAGGGCTGGGGTAGTCTCAATGCCTTTCTAACTGAATTCATGAAGAATGAAGAACGACTAGCATCGCGTATTCTGAGAGGGATTATTAAACCGAGAACCTACAGTGGTAGTGTAATATTAGGACCGGATCACAGGTATTATGTGCACGAAAAAAGGTTTATAGAAAAGAAAGCAGCGGAAGTAGTAGTGTTGCCGTCAGGAAATTTGGGACTGGTTTATTTCACTAACTGGAAGGAACGATTAAGCTATGAGAAAATCAAAGAAAACTTTCCAAACGTGATACCTGGTTTGATTGAGCATCCTGGAATCGGCTTCATAATGGTCCATTCGGAAGGAAATGGACCAATGGTCATTGGCGCTAATGGAACCCAGTTTTTAGAAAATGGAAGAGTTGAAGGGAACGATCCACTCAAAAATTTCAGTCCCAATGCTCCCGAACATATTAAACGAAGCGACACATTTCCACATGTGCCTGATATCCTAGTAAACAGTCTTTATGATCCAGAAGCCGATGAAGTAGCAGCCTTTGAGGAACTGGTTGGCTCACATGGCGGATTGGGAGGTTATCAATCACTACCCTTTGTTTTATACCCATCCGATTGGGAAATGCCTAAAGAAAAAATAGTGGGTGCTACATCAGTCTACTCATTATTGAAAGCATGGGTTAACCAGTTTTCAGATTCAGAAGCCTAAAGCCATATAAAAAAATACCAAACGGTTATTGACCTCGGGTAGATTCGGGTTTCTTCACACAGCGTGTTTTTCTCAACGATAGCCGAGGTTTTCGAACCTCGGAAAGAATGGGTAGGTCGCGAATCCATTCGACAATGCCTCTCCTGAGCTATGCCGAAGCGCTCGGGACAGACCTACCCGTGACATCTGGTAAACCGGCCAGCAAGCATGTCCTGAGTAACACCGAAGGAACCGGGTGACTAGCCATTTTTGCAACATTTTTGATCCCAATACCAAGTGTAGGAGCCGACCCCACAGCCGACAGCATGTCATACAAACCCGAAGAGAAGTTTCAGTCCCGATTAACTCTAATACCTGCCCCACACTCTCCTTATTACGATGAAAACTGGAATTAGCAGATATACTGGAATCGATGGCTTAACACCAGTCAATGCAATAGAACAACCTCCGCCGCCTTGTGGGGTGTTATCATTACTATCCAGGTGGTCGAAAATCCCATCTCCGTCTGAATCAAGAAATTCAACGGGTGTGCCAGTTGCTGGATGACAACTATCTGCCACTCCATCACCATTCAGATCCTCCGAATCATCTTGCACCCCATCTCCATCCACATCTAATCCCCCCATTGTTTCATTAGCATCCGTTACCCCGTCGTTATCTGAATCCGAATCAACGAAGTCGGGTGCTTCATCATTGTCTGTATCCGTTAGAGGTAATGCGACACCTCCTTGGTCAGGATCCTGAGCATCATTGAGCCCATCTTCGTCTGAATCAGCAAAATTATCAACAACACAGTCACGATCCTCATCAAGACCACCACCCTCTAGAATGTCACAAATACAATCCCCATCCGAATCCAGATCGAGCTCATTAGGAAGTCTATCTCCATCCGGATCATCGGGAATTTCTCTCTGCAAAGATACTGAACCTCTTTGAGAATTCATTTCAGTGGAAGCGGATTCTTCCGTATTAGGTATGCCGTCATTATCTGAATCAAAATCATTTTCGTTGGTTACTCCATCATTATCTTTATCACCGTCACACCAAAATGTAACTGTATAGTCTTGACCACTAATCGGCGGGGCACTTTTTGGACAGGTATAGAGCCCACCCGATAATCCAGGTGGGCTATTGTTATCATCGAATGCCCAGGCATAGATCCCACCACCATTCGTATTGTTGCCACATGCCTTTTGGATGTTTTCAATATATATAGTGGAAGGTTTCTGAGTCATTGTAATAGGATCTGTAAAAGACGGCCAGACAGCGGTTCTACCGGTTGCTGCATCGCATTCTCCATAGGGATCGCAGAACTGATATGGAGCGCTCAGGCCACAAGCAGAGAGGGTGCATGTCCCCCCTTTTCCAAATGTAGAGAAACAATTTCCAGCTGGTTGAACTGGTGATATGTTATAAGGGGCGGGATTGCAGCCAAGCCTCGCCTGCTCGTCTGCAGTAAAATTAGTGAATGGTGGAACCCCAGGGAAAGCCGCCATGGTTCCAGGCGACAGACATGTTCCTAAATGGGTATCCGTATCTTTTCTGATGTCCCATTGATTAGTCATAGGATTCCAAAGAACTAGATTGTACGGACATACGCCATCTAGACTCTTACACTGTCCCCCTGCTATTATGCAATCCTGATTGTCAGGGGTAATTGTTACTCTTAAATTGAATCCGGCGACCGCACTTACATCGTAGTTATCTAAACCATTACAGTTTGGTTCTCCGCCATCAAACGTAAATTCGGCCAGGGTGACTGGCTGAGGTTGCGTGCCATCTGTTCCACAATTATTAAAACCACCGCAATCACCCCCGGTACATTCCAAACTTGGTCCATTTACGGTACAACCTGTTCTAGCTGCAAAATCTGCTGAGGTATAACAAAATGGAATGGTAAGACCCCTACTCTCACCCGCAGGTATTTCCCAGGTTGGACTTCCATCGCTCCCCCAAGGGGGTGGTAACCCACCAGCACGATTTCTTGAACAATTGCCAGTGGCTGCCTTTCCCGCGCTACTTGCATCACAAAGCAGAGGCGCATCTCCATTGAAACCATTATACGCCGCAATCCAAATTGATTCCGTACCACATTTATTTGTGAACGTTATCTTATGATTGGCAGATGATGGGGAAGGGGTCGGTGTCGGTGTTGGAGAAGGTGTTGGCGTTGGTGTGGGCGAAGGTATCAGACATATTGAACCGGGATCTGACATGCAAGTCGTGAATTTGCATAAATCTTCGAAACTATCGTTGCAGCCACCCGGCAAACTTTTCGTGCAGCAGAATTGATTAGGGGCGCAGCCACTGCAAATTGTAGCATCATCTCCAGTGCATGCCGGAACGGAAGCAGGCTGTTGACAATCCTGTCCTAGCGCATAGCCGTGCCTGTCAATCCATGTAGAAATAACTGAAACAAGAACAAACAATACTACAAATTTGACCCAATTGTTTTTAGACATGATTGTTCTCTCCGTTCTTAGATGTTTCTATTGGAGGGACTTACCTTTAGCTTGACGAAGGACGAGAAAACGTGATATATTCCTTAATCAATTTTTGAGAACCTAGCCAGCTACCATAGCGCGCTCACTCG
>DASWID010000190.1 GCA_036397855.1 Thermodesulfobacteriota bacterium
GTCGTTCTCGAAATCCTTTACCGGGAATCCCTATAGAGGTCATTTGTCATCCTCGAATGTTTTAATCGGGGATCCATCGTTTAATTTTTTTATTTTCTTTGTCTTGATACAAAGAAACAAAAATCAAGGGCTGACAAAAAACGCTTGCGTATCGAGCGAATGCGAGATATCTATTGCTATAATTAATTAGTTCTCTCAGTCACTTTGTTCCTTCGAGATGACAGTAATGATTGTCACTTTTTTTAACGCTTCCGGAATTGATTTTGGCAATTTTTTGAATGCCCATTTAAGATTTAAGAGACTGTCCCCGAATTATGTAACATCTACAATTGCGAGCACTTCGACTGGCCTGTGCTGAAGTGAAATCGAAGTACTCAGTACAGTTTCTTGCGAAGCAATCTCCTTCACATTGTCATCGCGAGCCCTTGTGAAGCAATCTCGCGATTTGTCATCCTCGAACGTCTTAATCGGGGATCCAGAAAAGTGTGATTTGGAATCGTTAGTCCTGAGTCCTGAGTAAAATCGTAGGAGCGGCTTCCAGCCGCGAATAGACATGTAGCGGAGGACTTTAGTCCTCCACTTATCTTCAGTTCGATGATGAAAAGAAAGAAGAGGGCAAGAAATAGGAAATTCATTATGATGGAAGTAATAAGGATAATTTAAATATAGCAGGGGACGAGTAACAAAAAGAAAAATAACTCATTTATTCATGCCCATATGCTCATTTTTTTCCCCATATCTTTTGCTACCCTGAATGTCGAATCAAAAAATCCAGTGTCTTCTGATTGAATTCCTCTGTTTTCTCATACAATCCGGCATGAGAGCAATCTTTAAAAATTAATAATTCTGAATCTCGGATATTACTCTTCATAGGTTCGGCAAAGCGTGTTGAACATATCATATCGTACTCACCGAAGGTTATGAGCGTGGGGGCCACAATTTTCCCTAATTGAGACACACAGTCATGTGCTATAACAGCTTCGGTCTGCCGAAGGAAGGCGTCGACCGGTTGCGCTGGTCTGCTTCTCACAAAATCAGCGAGGGAATTTAGGTAATCGGGTCTCGAGGCATATAGAGATGGCGTAAAACACCATGGGAAAATGCCCAGGATCACAGTTTCCGCGACATTGTTAAGCGCTTTTGCCATTACCTGCCAACCCTCAACCGCTGTCTTTAAGAAAAGGTCGGTCTTCGTCCATCCGCTATGTATCGATAAGGATTTAACCTTATTGCTATATTTTGCCGCGAGCCACATACCGATCACAGCGCCTAGGGAGAGCCCTCCTACATGGGCTTTTTCGATCCCCAACTCCTGCATAAAGGCAGCAACATCGTCAGCGAATAGCTCGATAGAGTAGGTGCCCGCAGGTTTGTCAGTTTCGCCTGCTCCCCTCGGGTCGATGGTGTAGCATTCGAAGTGCTTTGAATAATCCGGGAGTTGGAACGCATAGCAAGCGTTGTCTGCGCTCGTAAAGGGTATAAGGATTAGGGGTTCTCCAACACCCTGTTTCTCGTAATTGATATTTATGTTATTTGCTTTTACTTTAGGCATCTGTCTCTCCTTGTTTTTAAATTTATGAAAGATTAATTATTACATTTAACTAGCAAATCCCCTGGTGCCTGTTACAGGGCTGCCGATGTGTCATTGCTGTAGATGGCAGATATTTCGAGGACAGAATCTTTAAAAGTATCTCCCTCAGTTGTATTAACCCTATTTCTAACTTCTTTGTCTTGATACAAAGAAGCAAAAATCAAGGCTGCCCAAAAATTTGCTAAAAATCATGAACTCCGACTAAAAAATTTAATCCAACCGCAACCCGCAAATTTTTTCTTACGTCTTCGTTCCTGATTTTCTTAACGCAATTTTTGGAATGCCATTTAATCTATCCATGAAATCGTATAAATTTTGTCCCCGAATTATGTAACATCTACCAATGACAGTTATGGCCGTTTTTTTATTTGCGGATACCCTGCAGCTTGCAACAGCACTGTTCATTCTAATATTATCTACTATTTTTATGAAAAAATATAGTCATGTTCTGAATCCAAAATCTAACTCAAGGGGATACAACCCCAATAATGGCATAAAAGATTTGTATATTTAGATCGTAAATATCGACATAAGAACGTCATTTTAATTGCCCCTAAATAAGGACCTGAACGCGGTAGAGAGTTCTATCTTCTACCAATCCCTTTAGTTGGGTTGTAAAGGTTTCGGGAGTAAGTCCTCTTTGGTTTAGAATGAATTTGACGCCTGGATCTTCAATTATATCTCTTGAAAAGACTATATCTCCTCCGTTTGATTTCGACTCAATTCTAGATGCCTCATTGACCATGGACCCGAAATAGTCCTGATTTTCATTTTCATTGACTGCATAGGCCGTTCCTTTATGAAGGCCGATTTTGAGTCGTAAATTAGCATTAGAATTTTCGTTTTCAATAAAGGAATTCCATTCTAGCTGTATATCGAGTGCAGCCTGAAAGGCATCCTTAGGATTTATAAAAGAGGCCATTACGGCATCACCCATTGTTTTCACTATTCCGCCGTTATACTTTCTTACAATCCCGGTTATAAACTTGAAATGATTCTGCACAAATTCGAAGGCCATAGAATCTCCCACAGTCTCATACATGGCAGTGGAACTCTTAAGGTCGGTGAAGAGAAGAACCAGATCGGAAAATGCAATCTGAATCCCTGGCGATAACGTAACACTAGGAAAAAGATCTCGAAACTCCTGCAGGGTGATTACCTGTGCTGCTGTCGCCGTATATCTAAGATAATTCTCGTGCTCGATGACGATAAGGATTTCATCATCGAGATCATTTATGAAATGAATTTCGACTGTACCAGCTTTCAATTTAGTATCGTCGACAGCCAGTCCCTCAGGAGTAGCATGAACCGTAAGGTGGGAACGAGATTCTTCGTCATTTGAGATTAAGCGATAGATTATATTTTTGAAGTGAAAACTTCTGATTCTAACCTTGCCATTTTCAAATGTAACCTTTTCATCTCTTTTCGCCTGCGGCTGGATTCTGAATTGCGCCTGGATTTGGGGCATATTTGCGGGGCCTCCTATGCAGTATATAGCTTTATGAGCAACTCTGATCGAGCTGTGAACGCTAAAGAGTGCCTCCACAGATTTTGAAAAGTCGGAGTCGAACCTTATCTGACATGTCGAGCAATGAGAATTCGGTCTCAGTTCATAAAACTTTGATACCTCCTGTGTCGCGGCTCTGCAATTGGGGCATAAAACGTGCCAAATTAAGTCCAAAACGCCGGCCTTTGCGGCGTAGAGAAAGAACCTTAACAGTTCCATTGGATCATGGCCCCATTGATAGGCAAGTTCGAATGGACGTATTCGGGTGACCTCTAAATCCGATGAATTCTTTAGAAAGTTTTCTAACTTGTCGACCAGGTCTTGACTAACTGGATAGGACTTCAATCTGTTCAAGCGGTTGATTAACTCGTCATCATTAATCTGTGGAGGTCTTAAGGTCGCGAGAGAATTAATATCTCGATTCAGGAGGAATTGTTGTTCCAGGTGTCTGATGAAGGCAACGATGTCCCGAGTGGCTTTCTTTTTGAGCGCCGTGTGCGCAAGGATATACCCAATCAAGTTCCGCGGCGTCACGATGGTGTAAACATTCAGGCGCGTTCCTCTACTCTCGGGTAAGAGCTTGACCCCTCCCTTTATTGTCTTTAGGGGACCGGTTCTGAAACTTCTTTTTACCTCATAATAATCGCCAGCAATAAAATCGAATGGATACTCTTCATATCTTATCTTAATTCCCAGAAACCTTATCACAGCATTGTAATATCCTTTTCTTACAGGCTCCGAAAACGGAACAAACGAGACATCGGGTAGTCCTATGTTTCTATTCAATTGGTCGGTATCGGCCAAAAATTTCCAGAGGATTTCGGGAGGTAGTTTAAAAAAGGTCGTTTGATCGATTTTTATTGGTTTCATGCAGGAACTTATAATTAATCGGGGTCAGTGTAAACATTATACTGGAAAAGGAATTTGTTTTCCTTCTCCAACAACATTACTATAAGAACACTACATTAAGAAATAATACCAGACCTAAGAATTGCATGAATACATACAGAAAGAATGATTTTTCATATTTATACAAATGAATAGCGAATTGATTCCCGGTTGTTACTTTTGGGTATGACTGGAGGGATGGATAGTTTATACTTTGTAAAGGGTTTGAATTGCTGGTAAAAATCGAAAAGTTAATTTATGGTGGTATGGGCTTTGGGAGAGTCGATGGGAAAGCCATCTTTGTTAGTGGAGGCGTTCCGGATGATTTACTTGAAGTGACTGTTGTTAGTGATAAGAGAACTTTCGCTGAAGCAAAGATAGAAAGGATTATAAAACCCTCTCCAGAAAGGACTGGGCCTAAATGTACCGTGTTTGGAAAATGCGGTGGATGTCAATGGCAGCATTTTAATTACCCTTTACAGTTAAAGGCTAAAGAGCAGATCCTTACCGAGACGCTTCTTAGGATAGGGGGTTTCAAGGAGTTAAATATTGAGCCCATCGTTCCATCTCCTAATGAATATGGTTATAGGGACCGGGTCACACTTTCGGCCTGGTTGGAAGATGGAAACTTTAGACTCGGTTATCATGAGAAAGAAGAATTGAGCAGGGTCCCAATTAGTGGATGTCCTATCGCATCGGAAGAAATTAATTCAGAGATAAAGAATCTAAATGAATTCTTTTTGAGAGATGAATATGATTCGTTGCCGTTTAACAGAATTAATATTGTCTCGGATGGGAAGAGAGCTTATGTGACCTTTTATTGTATCACAAATGGGCCCGAGGGATACGTTTATTCTGGTTCAAAAAAAGACCATGAGCTTAATGAAGCCTTCAAATGCCTTGGCTTTCAAGATCATGGAGAACATGTATTTCAGTTTGAGTCACTAGGTCTCAATTTTTATTCGGTTCCATCCGTATTCATACAAGCAAATAGGAGAATTAATGAGCAGCTGGTTAGTACTGTCTTGGATTGGGCTAAACTCCAAGGCAATGAAGAGGTTCTAGATCTGTTCTCCGGTGTTGGTAATTTTTCTCTACATCTTGCAAAAAGTGCTCGAAAGGTATTAGGGGTTGATATCAGCAAGATGGGTGTATCACTTGCGCGAAGAAATTCAAAAGCGAATATGATAGGAAATGTAAGATTTGTATGTTCTTCAGTGGCTTCTTTCCTACGGAACAATTTTCATCGAAGAGCCAAATTCGACCTGGTCATCCTGGATCCCCCGAGAGAAGGTGCTAGGGATATTTTAGAGGACTTACTAAAGCTATCACCAAAAAGAATGATTTATGTGTCGTGTAACCCATCGACATTGGCCAGGGATCTAAAGAGTTTAACTGAGAAAGATTATAAGCTAGAGAAGATTTGTCCATTTGATATGTTTCCACAGACATTTCATATTGAATCCGTAGCCTCGCTTCGTAAGTTTGATTCATGAAAGACGTGTTTTCATATCTTAACTTATTTGTATTATAATAGACTTTCTTCCAGTAAGATTATCACCTTAAAGGAGGCAACATATGGCTACCTTGGTTACCGGTGCAACAGGTTTTATCGGATCACATGTTGTTAGAAAACTTGTGCAAAAGGGAGAAAAGGTAAGGGTCCTATTGAGAAAGACTAGCAAGACCACAAATATCGAACGCTTGGATGTTGAACGTGTTTATGGGGATGTGATGGAAAAGGATTCAATAAAGGCGGCTTTAGAGGGTTGCGATACCATCTATCATACAGCTGGTTTTGTTTCATTTCGTAAGTCCGATTATAAGAAGATGGAAGATATCAATGTTAAAGGAACGATGAATGCACTTTCCGCAGCCCTGGAAGCCGGTGTCCAAAAAGCTGTATATACCAGCAGCGTAGCTGCTGTTGGACCTGATCCGGATCGTGGTATCGCTAATGAGCAGACGGAATTTACCCTGGAAGATGAAGGTATCCAATATCTAAACACGAAATATTATGCTGAAAAAGAGGCTTTGCGGATCTGCGAAAAAGGGTTGCCTTTGGTCATTGTAAACCCTTCGGTGGTCATCGGACCCGGCGATATTTATTTGTCGAGCACTGGTTTTATACTCTGGTTCTGTAAGAAGAAGTTCCCTGGGTATATGGAGGGCACAATGAATTTGGTTGATGTAGAGGATGTGGCCAATGGGCATCTGCTTGCCGCTGAGAAAGGGCGTATTGGAGAACGCTATATACTGGGAAATAGGAATGTAACGATTAAGGAGCTTTTCCAGCTCTTAGAGCGGGTTACCGGTATTCAAGGTCCCAGAATAAAGATTCCGTATTTTATTGCATACGCTACTGCTTGTGTTGTGGAGCGGATACTGGGTAAATCATTCCCAAATTATTCTTCGATGGACATGGATTCTGTTAGATTATCAAACTACGTTTGGTACTGTGACAGTTCCAAGGCAATAAAAGAGCTTGGTTATTCACAATCGCCAATAGAGGAAACTATTAAGAAGACCGTGTCATGGTTCAGGGAAAATGGGTATCTGGATCATTAGATTATTTGATAATGTTTGAAACAAAACCCCAAGTCATATAACATTTTCACATGCCCGGAAATTCATTTGGAAATCTTTTTCGTATTACTACCTGGGGTGAGTCTCACGGTTCCGCACTCGGGGTAATTATAGACGGATGCCCGGCAGGACTAGGTATCTCGGAGGACGATATCCAGCATGAGCTTGATAGGAGACGTCCGGGACAAAGCAGGATAACAACTCAGAGAAAGGAACCGGATAAGGTTGAGATCCTTTCCGGAGTCTTTGAGGGAAAAACATTAGGTACACCGATCTCGCTGATGATTCAAAACGCTGATGTGATCTCCAAATCTTATGAAGACATAAAGGACACTTATCGTCCGGGACATGCGGATTTTACCTATGAGACCAAGTACGGGATAAGGGATTACAGAGGGGGTGGAAGATCATCGGCAAGGGAAACGGTTGGTCGTGTGGCCGCTGCCGCAATTGCAAAAAAACTACTTGGTATCCATGGAATAAAAACGTTTGGCTATGTGAAGCAGGTAGGTGATATTGTTGCCTTAAATATCGATCTTGATGAAATTGAGAATAACCCTGTGAGATGCCCTGATCCAGAAGTTGCCAAAGAGATGATAGAGCTTATCGAGGATGTGCGGCGAGAAGGTGATTCGATTGGCGGTTTAGTAGAGGTTGTGTCAAAGGGTGTACCAGCAGGGCTGGGGAGCCCAGTTTTCAACAAGATGGAAGCCGATCTTGCCCGCGCATTGATGAGTATCGGGGGAATAAGGGGGTTTGAAGTGGGCTTAGGATTTGAAGCTGCAAGGCGAAAGGGATCAGAGGTTAATGATTTGATGTACAAAGATGACACGGGGAAGCTCAGGTTTAAGACCAACAATGCCGGTGGATTACTCGGCGGCATTACAACTGGAGAGGATTTAATTGTTCGAATTGCGATAAAACCCACTTCTTCAATTCCGAAAGTGCAGAAGACTGTAGACAAATTTGGAGATGAGAAGGATTTAGTGGTCAAGGGGAGACATGATCCCTGCCTGTGCCCTAGGGCAGTTCCGATTGCCGAAGCAATGGTGAACCTTGTTTTAGTTGACCATCTGCTGATGTCAAAGGTGTCAAGGGTCTAGAGGTATCTGCAATCTTTATTAATGATATTTAAGTCCAATGAAAATTGTGATACAAGGGGTATAATTCTGAGTATTAAAAATTCGAAGTGATTAAGGAGTTATGGTGTAAGAATTAGAGTTGTAAGGCGTCTTATTGTTATTTATCAATATTTTAAATTTTACATCTTTTTGATATGGGGTCCTTATTTAAAATATATGTCGGCGAAAAGGAAATTTATTCGGGAGGTCTAACTGAAGTCCCGGGTAAATTCCGCGATGTAATCATAGAAGACATAAGCTACTGGGCGGGCTCATTGGGTAAGAGGGGGTTAAACGAACTTTTATATTCTCATCTCCGATGGTATGAAGAGAAAGGTATGTTTTGCGACAAATGTGATACTTGGTGTCATCTGAATATTCAATGTCCGCATTGCGGAGGTATGTTAAATGAACTCTATGTGTACGATAGGGATAAAGGGCTAGATATGCTTTTAACTTGCATAGGAATTATAACTAGGATTGAGGTTTTAGATTGATGTTTGATCAGAGAACTATATATCCTGAAGCAGGTTTGTTATGATAATTGAAGTGAAGGGGCAGGTATTTCCGAAAGTTTGGGATCTGGCATATGTTGTAAATAAAATCAGGGAAGAAAGAAGAATTGTTAATATCGGCGGTGGTACCGTCGGATATCCAGTATTTCAGGTCAAACTTCCGGATGAAACAAAAATGGAAGGTTCTTACTTGGTAACCCCACAGGGAATAAGGCTATACTGGAATCGGGGTGATCAGTATGAGGTCGGATACCTAATTTCAGAATTGGATAAGGATCCACTTGTGCTGCGGCATTTCAAGAATTCAGATACTCAATGATTATTTTTTGATTGACATTGTGAACGTAGCATAACCAAATTACTAAAGGTGAAATTGATGAAAGCAGCAGAATTACTCGTAAAATGCCTGGAGAACGATAATGTTGAATGTATGTTTGGTCTTCCCGGTGAGGAAAATATCGCGATAATGGATGCCCTCTTGGATTCTAAGATTCGGTTCATATTGACACGCCACGAACAGGGTGCAGCCTTCATGGCTGATGTGTATGGTCGTTTGAGTGGGAAGGCCGGAGTTTGTCTTTCAACCCTTGGCCCGGGTGCAACTAACCTTATCACCGGAGTAGCAGACGCAAATATGGATAGGGCTCCACTGGTAGCAATAACAGGTCAGGCGTCCTTAGATAGAATGCATAAGGAGTCTCACCAGTACATAGATATTGTCGGAATTTTTGCTCCAATAACAAAATGGAATACGCAAATTAAGATCCCTGAGATTATTCCCGAAGCCATGAGGAAGGCTTTTAAGGTCTGCCAGACAGAAAAGCCGGGTGCCGTTCATATCGATTTCCCCGAAGATGTAGCAGACATGGAAGTGAATGAGAGTCCGCTCTTTGTTCAATTTCCATCTAAGCCCCATCCGAGGTCTGATAAGGTTGAAAAGGCGGCCAGCATAATCTCAGAGGCCAAATACCCGATGGTGTTAGCGGGAAATGGGGTGATAAGGGGAAATGCTTCGCAGGAGCTACGATATTTTGCTGAAAAATTGAATATACCTGTAGCCCACACGTTTATGGGTAAGGGTGCACTTTCGGATAATCATGAGCTTTCATTATATACGGTAGGCCTTCAGGCCGGTGATTATATCGCATCTGGTCTTGCAAGGGCGGATGTAATAATTACGGTTGGTTATGATATTGTTGAGTATCCGCCGGCGAAATGGAATCCAAAAAGGGATAAAAAGATAGTTCATATAGACATGTCACCCGCCGAAGTTGATTCACATTACATAGTTAGCGTGGGTGTTGTTGGGGACATCTCTATTTCCCTGAGAGAGGTTGCCGGTAGGGCTACGCCGAATGAGGCCGACTATTCGATTCAACTCAGAAAGGCAATTTTAAGTGAATATGAGAGGTATAAAGACGACAGAGCCTATCCGCCAAAGCCTCAAAAGATCCTAGCGGACTTAAGAGACATTATGGGAGAGCGCGATATTGTAGTCTCCGATGTAGGTGCCCATAAACTCTGGGTCGCACGGATTTATCCTTGTTATAGACCGAACACTTGCATTATCTCAAACGGATTTGCAACTATGGGCATAGGATTGCCGGGTGCTGTAGCTGCAAAACTTCTCTATCCCGATAAGAAGGTGGTAACAGTTACCGGTGATGGGGGGTTTATGATGAATTGTCAGGAATTGGAAACGGCTGTCAGGGAGAATATTCCGGTAGTTAGTTTAATTTTCCACGATAATAGTTACAGTTTGATAGAGATCAAGCAGCAGACCACCTTTGGAAGAAAGTCACATGTGAACTTTGGGAATCCCGATTTTGTCAAGTTCGCTGAGAGTTTTGGTGCCTATGGTTATAAAATTGAATCGACAAACGAGCTTAAACCAGTATTTGAAGAGGCCTTTTCCAAAGATAGACCAGTTGTGATTGATTGTCCAGTCGATTACAGGGAAAACCTAAAGATAATGGAAAAGTTTGGAGCATTGATATCTCCAATATAGTAATTAATAACTGAGCTCATATAAAAATCCCTTTATCAGTTGGACTTCCTGATAGATCATGCTCTCGCGGTACCTTTAATCGATTGGCATTTTTTGGGGATGATCAAGGACTCTCGAATTGATAGAAACCTAATCCATGTGTCAATTCTTCGTCCGTGCCATTATTCGTAAATAGCTATTTAGGGTGATAAATATCCTGAGGAGATCGTAATAATCTAGCCAACACAATGGCCTTAGAAGGATTTTGACTCTTATATTTATCGTATGTATTGTTAATCGATATGAGAACCGAAGACCATTTTCATCACAACGTTAGAGACTTCAAAGAAAAAAAGGCCCTCGTGGTTGTCCTTTGCCTTACTATATGCTTTATGATCATAGAGGTTGTGGCTGGCTTTTACACGGGTAGCTTGGCGCTTCTTTCCGATGCGGTGCATATGTTTACGGATGTTTTCGCAATTTCTATTGCCATTTTAGCAATCTGGTTCTCATTGAAACCTCCAACATCTGTAAAAACGTTTGGCTTTTACAGGGCTGAGATTCTAGCTGCCTTCTTTAACAGTCTGATTTTATTTGTATTATCTATAGTGATAATGTTGGAAGCTTATAAACGGCTACTGGAGCCTAGTGAAGTCAAAAGCCTGATGATGACGGTGGTGGCGGTCTTTGGCTTGTTAATAAATCTGATCGGGGCATTCGTTTTGTCGAAGTACCAAAACGAGAACTTGAACATACGCGGTGCATTTTACCATGTCATAAGTGATGCATTGGGTTCTTTAGGCACTTTAATTGCTGGTCTTATCATCCTGGTGACTAATTGGTATTATGCGGATTCAATAATTAGTATTATAATTTCCATATTGATTATTAGGGGCGCCTGGGGTTTATTCTGGGATTCTATACATATTCTTCTTGAGGGAACACCAAAGGGTATAGAACTAAAGTCAGTTGAAGATACAATCCGCTCTCACAGGGGTGTTCTTAGTGTGCATGATCTCCATGCCTGGACGTTGACCCAGGGATTTGAAGCTTTGAGTGCGCACTTAGTCATTGAAGATATGCACTTGTCAGAAGACCTTGTCAGTGAGTTGAAGAACGTGTTATTTGATAAGTTTCGAATCAGCCACGTGACACTCCAGGTCGAGACGACTGAATGTGAGCCAATAGGTCTGAGTTGTTATGAGACGAGAACATAACACTATAAGGCAACGGTTACCCATGATTAAAATTTTTCTCTTGTAACAGTTTAAATCCTATTTTTGTAGAGAAGTTTAATCCATTGATAGGATTTCGGCTGCTTTTGTAAGACCTTTTCCAAAAACGAATTCGTGTCCAAGATCCTTGAGGACCGACTCTACCGCAGATATTACGGCAATTGTAGCTGCCTTATCTATGAAACCAATATGTGAAATCCTGAATATCTTTCCTTTTGCCTGATCCTGTCCTCCTGCAACCGTCATACCAAATTTTTGTCTAAGCCCGTCTATGACCTTGCCTGCGCCAATCTCCTCGGGCGCAACCACGGCTGTGAGGGCCGGGCTTGGCGAGTGTTTGGCATATAGTTCTAGACCGATAGCCTTCATCGCTTCCCTTGTCGCCAGTGCGAGGGTTGCGTGTCGGTTGTAAATTTTTTCGAGCCCTTCTTCTTTAAAGTTTCTTAGTACTATGGCAAGGCCGATTATTAGTGTGATAGCTGGGGTCCAGGGCGTGGTGTTCTTATTCGCATTGTTTTGATAGCTTTTAAAGTCAAAATAAAACTTTGGAAGGCTAGATCTTCCGTAAAATTCCCATGCCTTCTCACCCATTGTTGCAAAAGCGAGTCCTGGGGGGAGCATAAAGGCCTTTTGAGATCCTCCAACAAGTACATCTATCCCAGTGTCATCAAATGGCAAGGGAAATACCCCTACGGCTGTTATGCCGTCGACAATCAGGATTACATCATCCCTTTCTCGTGTGATCTGAGCAATTTCAGCAGTTGGGTGTTTTACGCCAGTTGAGGATTCGCTCGCCTGAACTAACACGGCGCGGATAGAATGGTCCCTTTTCAGAATATCACTTACCTTATTTGGGTCAACGGCCTCGCCCCACTCGACCACGATCTCTTCTACCTCTAACCCAAATGCACGACAGATCTTACCCCACCTCTCACCAAACTTACCACCGTTAATAACCAGAACTCTGTCTCCAAAGGAGAGGGTATTTGATACAGCAGCTTCCATAGCACCAGTACCAGATGAGGCTAAAATAAATACCTCCTCTTTTGTACCATAAATATAACGAAGCCCTTCTCTAACTTGGGCGAATATCCCCTCGAACTCTGCAGTCCTGTGGTGAATTATCGGCCTAGCCATCTCTAAAAGCACTTCATCTGGAACGGGGACCGGGCCCGGTGTAAAAAGATATGTTTTCACTTTATATTCTCCACTATTTTTAAGATGAATTTAAGAATCTACCCAAAATTTGATATAATTCAACATCATTGAAATTTTAGGATACGAGACATATATTTGTATCACGGAGGTTTAGATATGTTGACAGAAAATAGTGAGAAGATAGAGGATCTTAAGAATAGGATCAGTGATTTAAGGGGTTTTGTTTGACCTGCCTGGCAAAAAATCGCGTTTAGCTGAATTAGATAAAATAATCTCCCAGCCCAAATTCTGGGATGAGCCAGAGAAGGCACAACAATGTGTCAGGGAACAGTCTAAGATAAAGGGTATTATAGATGAATTTGAGCACCTAAATAGTGAGTTTGAGGATGCTGAGGTTTTAAACGAGCTTTCTATTGAAGAAAGAGATGAAGAAGCCGCAGAAGAAGCCAGAGACAAGTTATTTAGGATTGAGAAAAAGGTTGAGGACTTAGAGTTTAAGCGTATACTGGGAGATCCCGACGATGAGAGAAATGCAATTGTTTCCATCAATTCAGGCGCCGGGGGAACAGAGGCGCAGGATTGGTCTGAAATGCTTCTCAGGATGTACTTAAGGTATACGGAGAGAATGGGTTTCGAGGTCCAGATGCTGGACATGCAGGAGGGAGAGGAAGCCGGTATTAAAAGTGCAACATTTCTTGTAAAGGGACCATATGCATATGGATACTTGAAAGGCGAAAGCGGGGTGCATCGTCTAGTTCGGATATCTCCTTTTGACTCAAATAAGAGAAGGCACACATCATTCTCTTCGATCTTCGTTTCTCCGGAGATAGACGATACTATTGAAGTTGAGCTTGATGAAGGTGACCTGAGGGTCGACACGTTTCGTGCCAGCGGTAAGGGTGGTCAGCATGTGAACAAAACAGATTCGGCTGTTCGAATTACACACTTGCCCACAGGAGTCGTGGTCAGTTGTCAGAATGAACGCTCTCAACATCAAAACCGCGTTAATGCCTTAAGGATACTCCGTGCGAGACTTTATGAGCTTGAGAAAGAAAAACAAAGGGAAAGGCTTGAGGAGCTAAACTCGACAAAGAAGGAAATAGGGTGGGGTAGTCAAATCAGGTCTTATGTGCTACATCCATATAGGATGATAAAAGACCATAGAACTGAGTATGAAACTGGAAATGTTGAACCTGTATTGGATGGTGATTTGAGTGAGTTTATAAAGAGATATCTGGTGTTCTCCTCAAAAGACGGTAGGGATAAAATTATTGGCAATACGGGTCAGTAAAACTTAAATGTCATTTGCTTTGATTCCTTAACCTCTCACGTATATTATATCGATTTATAAAAATTTCTTTCATCATGTGACGTATCATATAAAAGGGAGATTTAATTGAGAATTGGTCTAATAGGAAAAGCCAATAACAAAGAGGTATTTGAAATTGCGGATGAATTAAGCAAGTGGCTTGCGAAAAGAAAGGTTGAGGTCTATGTTGAAGAAGAGATAGGTAAAAAAATTGACCACCCGAATTCCGTACCCCGTAGTGTCCTTCCCGAGGTTTCAGATGTTGTTTTGGTTTTTGGAGGTGATGGAACGTTCCTCGATGTCGCACGTCTGGTCTGCAGACGCAATATACCTATACTAGGTGTTAATCTCGGGGGTTTGGGCTTTCTAACAGAAATAACGATTGATGAACTCTATCCAGTCGTTGAGAGTATTATTAAAGGAGAATTCGTTACAGAAAAAAGGGAAATGCTATCTGCTGTCATCCGTAGAAGATCAAAGAGTATCGGAGACTATTTTGTCCTAAATGATGTCGTAATTTGCAAAGGGGCCATGGCACGAGTAATAGATCTCGAAATATATATAAATGGTTCCCGTGTGACTTCCTACAGGGCGGACGGGTTAATTCTATCTACACCCACTGGATCTACAGCCTACTCACTATCTGCCGGGGGACCAATAGTTTATCCGACGCTACCCCTGACCATAATTACCCCCATTTCTCCGCATATGCTTACCAACAGGCCACTTGTCGTATCAAATGAATCGACAATAAAGGTCAAGGTTCTTACAGAAACATCTGATATATACCTCACCCTTGATGGGCAGCTCGGGGTTAACTTAGAAAAAGGCGATGAGATAGAGGTTAGAAAGTCAGATAACTCTGTTAGGTTAATCAGGTCCCCTTTCAGGGATTATTTTACTATTCTTAAGACGAAGCTCATGTGGGGAAAATGATATGGATAGAACGGCTGATGAACAGTTTCTTCACGATTGGGTGATAAGAAAGCTACAGGAAAAGTATTCGAAGATTCATAAAGAAGTCCACATAAATCCCGGGGAAGAGCAGAATTATGGGGTAAAAGGACATTATCCCGACGCTGTGTGTGTGAATTACGGACAAATCGTCTTGATAGTGGAAGTCGAGACAAAGGACACCGTTAATGAGCAGGAGCTCGGTGAGTGGAAAGAGATGTCACAGCTCGGTGTACAACTTGTGGTTTTAGTTCCAAAGGAGCTTCAGGGTGTGGCAAGGGATATATGTTGGAAAAACGGTATCGCTTCTAAGGTAAAGATCGGGTCATTCGACGTTGTTTTGAGTGTTTAGTATATTCAAAATTTTAGCAAGCGAATTTCCTGTAGTTTAATACATGGTTTTTTTGTCAATTGTGGGCCACGCGAAGCAATCTAAATAACGTGTAAACTATAGATTATCTCCTCCCGCGCGGGGTTGGAAAACCCCGCCTATCGTAATTGATGAGAATATTTATTATGGATAGTCGGGACATTCTTGTCCCGATAGGGTTGGATTCCGATTCTTATTTGCCCAATATAGTGCCTTCGGGAATTTTTCGGCCTGTTAAAAATGCCTGGATAGGTAATTTTTTTGCCCCCTCCATCTGGATCTCTCTGATATCAAGGGCACCATCTCCCGTAGCGACTCTCAACGTTCCGGATTCGGACACCATCACCTCTCCTGGGTTTCCTTTACCACTGGATATCTTAGCTTGGTGAAGTTTTAGATTTTTGCCATAGATGGTTGTGTATGCACCTGGCCAGGGTAGTGTGCCGCGGATGAGGTTATTGATATCTTCAGAGGATTTTCTCCAGTCTATCATCCCATCCTCTTTTTTGAGCATAGGTGCATAAGTTGCTTTTGAGTGATCTTGCGGAATGCGA
>DASWID010000191.1 GCA_036397855.1 Thermodesulfobacteriota bacterium
CATTCTCGGAAATAGCCAACTGTGCGGAGCCGAATCGATTTCAATAACACTGTCAGGCAAACCTACGCCACCGAGACATCCCCAACCATTTAATAAAACCCCTCTTTGGTTTGAAAGTTCTAATGCCTTTAATACCGTTTCCGTCAGAGATTTAGGGTCATGAGCGGTCATGCTACCAAATCCTATGTAAACCGGCGGCGTCCCTCCAGAGAGAAATTCCAGTAATTCCGCCGGAGGAGACCAACCCGATTCGTTCTCAAGGAACCAGTAGCCAGTAACCTTAATATTTTCACGCCAATCACGGGGCTTCGGAAAGACTGATGGGCTTATACCGTATAGAACCAGCATCTCCTTATTTCGCCTGCTTTGAAAAGAAGCGATACCAAGGGGAGGTAAACCAAAATATTTACTGCGCAGTTCATTTATAATAGGCCTATAGGATAACGAGGTTATGACATCATATATCGTCCATGAAAAAAGATTTAACATTCCACCGAGGTTCCCTTGAGTGGGTGATAAAAAACTGGGTATTTGCTTTGTGGGATGCGTTGGCGCTAGATAGGCGGCAACAGCTGGTACGTTGAGCTTTTCTGAAACATGGAGAGCAAAAAACGTGCTGAATGGAGAATAAACAATAAGATCAGACGGATTGCAAGCATCCAAACAGTCAAGGCCTGTTTGAATAAAGCTTGGTCTTACCATACGGATAAAGTTTATCCACGATCTTAATGGACTAGCCCCATTTTTAAGTGCCTCTTGTCCAGCTCGGCTTTCTAACGTTTTCTTAGGATCCGCTTTTATCAAAAAAAAGCCCAGCCCATGACTTTGGACAAAGCCCTCAAATATTGCGTGTGTGGCCACTGTTACGTCATGTCCCTTTGACTTTAACCCTAAGCCTAGAGCAACAAGTGGTTGAACGTCACCTCGTGATCCAATCGCAAGTATCGTGATTTTCATGAATATATTTCCAGTCGGCTAGAATCGAAGAGGCAAATTACCTGATATAACCATTTTCTTTAAACCACTCTACAGTTTTTTCTATCGTCTTCTCAATTGAGGTTTGTGGGAATCCGAGCTCACGTATTGATTTGGAACTGTCGAAATACCATTTTAGACTCGTAGCCTTTACAGAATCTGTATCAAGTAAAACAAAGCTCGAAAACGGTAATCGGAGCAATCGTTCAGTTAAATAGCCGCCTGCTAGGGCTACAATATAAGGAATCTTTATTTTAGGACTGCTAATCCCTGTTACCTTTTCGAGAAGTGAAAAAAGCTCTTTAATGCTATAGTCCTTGTTAGCCAATACATAACGCTCGCCTGGCCTTCCGTTCTCTGCGGCTAACAAATGGCCTTCTGCGACATCCTCAACACCAACCAAATTTACACCGCCATCTATATACCCCGGGTATCTCCTTTTACAGTACATTACAATAAAGCCACATGAAGCAAGATATATATCTCCTGGTCCCACAACTACCGATGGATTGACAACCACAAGAGGCAAACCCTTTTTATGAATTCTAAGGGCTTCATTTTCAGCTTTATGTTTGGTATTTATATATTGAATTCCTAAATGCTCGAGCGTAAAGGGAGTCTCCTCATTTGCGACCCCTCCGTTAGAGTCAACTCCAATAGCCGCAATACTGCTGGTGTAAACCGCTCTTTCCACTCCTTCATCCAATGCCGCTGAAAGTACATTTATCGTCCCATTAACATTAATATCATACATCCTCTTGTAATGTGCCTTCTTAGATGAAACTAACCCAGCCACATGGTATAAGGTATCGCACCCTTTAATGGCCACTCTTAAAGATTCACGATCGAGAACATCTCCATAAACCCTTTCGACATCAAGACCATCAATGTTTGATGTCTTACTTGTTTTTCTTATGAGGACCCTGACTGCTTCGCCCCTTTCGACGAGCTTTCTTGCTACATGAGAACCTATAAATCCTGTAGCTCCTGTCACAAGTGTGGGCATAGAATACCGTATTAGAATAAAGAATTAAGATTTAATAGTAGAAAGTCAATTCTGACTTCTTTTCAAAAGTTTAATAAGTGTTTATCAATTATAACTTGAGGAATGCAGTCATTCATTAATTTCTTTGTTTTTTCCCCACAACCCCTTACCCTCTTCCTTCGCTTCACTCTCCAAATTTGAAAAGTATTTTTCGTATCGTAGATTAGGGGACTCGCCACTATATTCGGCATAACCTTGCTCGATAAGTAAAGAATTGAGCATCTGTCCCCCGGGCAAATAAACATAAGCAAGAAGATTTACTCCATCACTCGTGAGTTGATCGGGTTCGAGCCTGACTGGTAAACCCCTATATAACTCGGACCTGGTAAAGCTACCTGCTCTTTCTTTGAAAGATGCTGGAATTTGAACGCCAATTAATTTAATCCTCTCAATTTGAATGTTTGGAAGTTGGCAATCAAATTTATCCCCATCTATAACGTTCGTTACATTGCACTGGACGTAGTTCGGAAAGACCAAAGGGAACTTTCTTTTAACCTCTTCGTATCCACTGCAACTAACTAATATTAGAACGAAGCCAGCTGAAAAGGCAATGAAAGCATGCATATGACATAAAGGATTTATTTACAGAATTGTTCTTCTAAAAAACCCATTATTCAGCCTTCTTTACAGTATAAAACTTATACGACTTGACATCTCTTCCATCAGCGGTCTTTCTCACAGTACCAACAGTCACACCCATCTCATTTCCAATCTTGAGGTCGTCGAAATTATCTGTTTCAACCTGCGCCATGACCCTCACCTTTTCAGGAAAATCTACAAGGGCAAGCGCGTATGGTACTGGGAATTCGGGCATGCTCCTCCTAACAATCGTGTAAGAATGAAGAGTACCTGTTGGGCTTAAAAATCTTTCTTCCACATCCTCAGAGAAGCTTTTTGGATCTACCAGATATTTAGGGAAAGTATAGCTGTCGGACTCTTTATAGTACCCAGCCACAAGTCTAACCCTTCCAGCACTGTCAGTAGCAAATAGCTCCGGAAGCAACACTTCGTCATTTTCCTTGATTTCGCCCATTCGCGAATACCTCCATCATCAATGTTCAAAATATTTTCTTGTCTATGGAATCCAGTATTGCAATATTTTACAAGTAAATTTACTTAAATCAAAAACATTATTATTTAGAATTACGTTACCTACTATATTCACTCATTAAAAGAATTGGCCTTGAGTCCTTAAATATTTTTTTCCCTCCTTAACACCAAATGCAAGCAGAAAAAATAGGGATGCAACAACCGTCATTGAAGCTCCGGTCGGAATAGAAAGTATAAATGAGAAAAAATAACCCAAGAGTGCTGAAAGAATGCCAATGATAACTGCGAATATAAAAACCATATTTAGCTTTTCAGTTAAAAAGAGGGCAGCAAGGGGCGGCAGAGCAATTAGTCCAAATACAGGTAGTGCACCAAGGGCCCGTGTGGTCACCGCAATTATAAGACCAACTGTCAACAACAAAATAGTATTAAGTAATCTAACAGGATATTTGTATATGAGCGCCGTTTCCTGATCAAAAGAAACAAAAATGAAATCTTTATAGAAGACCAAATGAACAATAATGGTTAATATGGCAACCGAAGGTATGACATAAACATCCGTCGGATCGACAACAACAGCACTGCCAAATAGAATATCTGCTATATCATGGGCTCCCTTTGTTATGCGGTCACCGAGTATCACCACAAGTCCCGAAGCAATCAAGAAACCAAATCCTATAATCCCCTCTTGGCTTATTGGGAAAAAATCCCTTTTTAATGCAAAAAACAGGGCAGCCAATCCAGTGAAAATCAATGACATCGTAAATGGATCTATCAAATGACCAAATATGCTTAAAACTGCAAATCCTTGAAGATAAAAGGCAAGAGCCACACTGAAACTTGAAACCTGAGTTAACGCGGCACTAACAAAAATGATCCTTCTGAGTACAACGTAAACTCCGAGAAACCCACAAATCGCCCCCGAAACAGCACCTACTATCATAGGGTCCCGCCAAAGAAAGTAACTGTTTACAAATTCAGTAATTGACGCCATTTCTCAATCTTTACCCGTTGACTAGCCTTGCATAAGCTATATTTAAATATTCAGAATCATCAAACACTTTAATTAATCAAGAAATAATTTCCTTCAATTGCATCCGGCACGGGCTCTTTATTATTTATTTCATATTGAATCCCGGGTAAGCATCAAAATACGTCAATCAAATTAATTGCCTTAACCTATCAGGGATCTGGTCAAGAGTTATGTCTATTCCAAATATCTCCCTTATAATCTCATTGCTTAGAACGTCGCCTTTAATCCCTGCTTTGAAGATACCGTTATCTTTATCGATTACCATCACATGGTCTGCAAACCTCGATACGGTATTTAAGAAATGACTTACCATTAGAACCGTAAGTTTACTTTCCTCTCTTACCCTCTCGACGTGCTCCAGGATTTCAGTTTCTCCCCTGACGTCAACAGATGCTGTAGGTTCGTCAAGAACCAATATATCAGGAGTTGCCGCTATTGCTCGGGCAAGCAGAGCTCGCTGTTTTTCACCACCTGAGAGCGATCTGAATGGACGATTCTTTAAGTGAGAGATTTCAAGTTTATCGAGAGAATCGTCGACTATTTCCCGATCTGATTGCCCCGGTCTTCTACCGAATGGAATACGACCATACCTCCCCATCATGACAATTTCATACACTGACACAGAGAAAATCCTGTCAAAAATTTCCGTCTGAGGAACATAGCCGAATACTGTATTATCTCGGTAGTCTATTCGACCAGACACTTGCGGGATAAGCCCCAGTATTGTCTTAATCAATGTGCTCTTTCCCCCTCCATTGGGTCCTATTATCCCCCAAAAATCTCCTCTTTCAATAGACAGGTTTATCGATTTTAAAAAGCCCTCGTTGAAGTATCCGATGGCCACGTCCCTAACCTCAATCAGAGGTTTTAATTTCATGATTCTATTTCATCTCCCATAAATCTAGAACCTTACTTACTCCTATGCCAGCTTCGCGAAACTAAGATGATTTTTATGTAGCCTTTTCAACGTTCTTCACTTTACTTAAAGCTGCTGTGAGCTCATTAACAATTGTATCAAATAGTTGCGTATAGGTATCAATCCCTTGCCTGGCCCCAACGCTGGACGGAAGTACAAGAAACTCCGACCCAGTCTTCTCGGCAATTATACGGGCCGTTTTTTGAGGATAGAAGGACTCGGCTATAACCAGTTTAACATCACTTTGTTTCATATTCTTAATCAGGTTTGCCACATGGGAAGGACTGGGAGGAATCCCCGGTTTTGGTTCAATCCACCCGACTTCATCGAAACCTGCCCAATTTGCAAAATAATCCCAACTTTTGTGGTAGGCCACTATCTTAGTACCCTTAAAAGGCGCGAGTTCAGTCTCCCACACCCTGATCTTTTTGGTTAGCCGATTGGCAAATTGCCTAAAATTGTCTTCATAAAATGAAGCATTTTCAGGATCAATTTGTTCCAGTCTCTCCGCAATCCCTTTTGCGACCAAAATACCATTACTTGGATCCAGCATATAGTGAGGATTCCCAAAGGGATGTATGTCTCCCATACTCCTGTCAACTTTTGTTATCGGAACCTCCAGAATGTTTGATACTAGGGTTGAAGCGTCAAGACGACCAGGTGATGAAAGAGACGTAATCTTTGAATTTCTTGATCCTGTAATGAGAACCGGAAGCCAACCTAACTCCAGATCTAAGCCTTGATATATTAGCAAATCTGCTCTATTCAGGTCTCGTATAAAAATTGGTTTTGCATCGACAAAATGTGGGTCCTGGTAGCCTTTAGCGATGTTTTTTACTTCTACCTTGTCTCCTCCTATCTCTTTGGCTATTGCTTCAAAATCCGGAAGAGAGGTTACTATTCGTACCTTAGCAAGAGCAACTCCAGTTGATATAAAAATTAATAATAACAAAGAAGGTATGGTAACAAAGAGAAAATATAGAAATTTGTTACGAGCTTTCATCATAAATTCCTCCCATTAAATTCAACTAAAAAGGATGGGCCCCATGGGGACCAAGCGAATATTGAAATTGAAGATATATCGCGTGTTCATTCTCCTTGAAGTCAAAGTTGGTATAATCGTACTGCAATCTAATTCTTGAAAATTCACTCGGATTGAAAGTTAACATGGGAGAGATGCGGTAAGTCCTTCCGAATAGACCCAGCATTGCTTCCTCCTCTTCTTCTCCCTCTTCGCCACTTGATGCTAAGCTAAACATACCTTCTGGTTTTAGTAATTCCTCAATTTCACCATTTCCACCGTTACCAGGCTCAAATGGAATAGGGGTCTTAGTATCGGTCAAGCCAAATCTAAATCCTGTATTCCACCTTTGCAAGAATCTGTATACCAATTCAGCATAAAAACCGTAATCCTTAAGCTTCTCCTCTGGGGTCTGTGCGTTACGCCACATCCATTCCGTTTGAAACATAACTTCCTGATAAGGATTGTTCCTCAGGGGACGGTACTTTGCGAACAGATCGAGTCCAAAAAGGTTAGTACTTTCGTCAGGCCCTGTAGCGTTTACGCCGGTTGCGTAGGAACCTCCAAGATTAACTGATAAGTTTTCTGTGATCTCAAAGAAGTTGGCAATATGGAAGTTGTATAGTAATTTCCCCAAATCATTTCCGTCTTGGGCAAATGACGCCGTTTCCACATCTGCACTTCCGCCAGCCGCAGTCAGCTCCATGTACCATGGAATAAATGCAGGGGCTATATTAAGCTCTATCTGAGGCGGATTCAGGTGTTCGCCCAGAAATTCCGCAGCCACGATCGGAAGAGTCACGAAGTTTTGAAATTCCCTATGTATCAGGTTTATCCTTCCGAATTTAGCCCTCATTATTCCACCCCTGAACTGACTAGCCAATGGAAGAGAAAAAAGAGTAGTTGCATAGGCTTCCTCGACTTCAATTCCTTCTTTTTGAAGAGATATAAAGCTATCGAATCTGAAGTAAGGATCTACTACGCTCTGGAAACCAATCTCTATTTCCTGGAGATTAACTCCGGTATTTTGTGGATCAGCTTCTGCAAAGACAGTGGGATCATCCTCATTGAACCACGCACCGGCAAATGTTCCGATAATGCTTATATCAGGATTGAGTGTTTGTAATGCCCTTTGGAAAAATCCCTCTCTGGGTAAAGGAGCCTGAGTAATTTGCTTGATCTCTTCCTCTGATTTCTTTTCTTCCTCCGCTTTCTTGGCCCGGCTCTCTAATTCCATATTTTTCTTTTCAAGCTCTTCCAACTTCTGTTGCATCTGTTGCATCTGCTGGCGAAGCTCCTGTATCTGTTTTTTTATGTCCCCTTCTTCACCCACGGCCTGATTTGATGAAATCAAGGTAGAAAAGAAAAAGGACAGTGCACAGGTGACAACTATTTTATTTAATAAGGATATTCTGAAATACCCTATAGATAAGTCGAATGTCATATCTCACCTCCAAGATTAAAGTTAGTGAACCTCCCATAAAACAACTAATCAATAATGGAAATGCTGAGAAAATATTGAAGGGAGGAGTTACGAAATTGGAGGCGAACGAGGTGAACAATTAAATCGGAAATATGATGAGGGGATTATAAGATCTGTGTTAGCATAAGCTATTAATAGACTAGATTTATTGAAATCAATATTTGTAAATTTATCTGTTTGTCTTAAATTGCCGCTCAAACGGCAGGCGGAGCAAAATTCGCTGTTGTGACCAGGATAACCTGATTCAGTCTTATAAACTCCATCAGGTAAAGAGGAACCAAAATAAAAGACATGATTATGTAAGCCTAAGGACAGAACAAATACTATTAATAAAAACGAACTCAATATTTTTGTGTTATTTCTAAATCTCATCGCTATAACAGTCGGGTATCGGGGTATATAATGGTTATTAATATCACAAACAATATAACGTGTCAATCAAAATAGTCATTGATGGGCCGTTCGCCAAATCAAACCGCCATTATTTCTTATGTCCATGCTTTTTATCTTTCTTCCCTGAATTTCATATGCTCTTTCGATATCATAGAGCTAAGTATCTTTTATAGAATTGTCATAATAAAATCTTGTTTACGATATAATGTAAGTTACAAATCAATAACGAAAATTCAAATTGGAAAAGGGAATCATGACACAGGAGATACGATGAAAGATTCAGATAGAAAAATAGCAGAGGGAATCCTATTTACCGACCAATATCAACTCACAATGGCACAGCTTTATTTCCGAATGGGTATACATGAAAAGAAGGTCCAATTTGACCATTTCTTCAGGAACTACCCGGACTACGGCACCCATAAGGCAGGTTATTGCATCAATGCCGGACTAGAATGGCTAATAGATTGGATGCAAAACACACGTTTTCGAGACGAGGATATCGAGTTATTACGTTCACAAACTGGAAATACCGGGAAACAACTGTTTGATGAGGACTTTCTTAGATGGGTCAGGGGAAATGGCTCGTTTGAATCTATTTCTATGCTTGCAATACCTGAGGGAAGAGTTGTCCACCCAAACGTTCCGCTAACTGTTGTACAGGGCTCCCTGGCAATGGCCCAAATACTTGAATCCCCGCTCCTCAATCAACTAAATTACCAAACACTGATTGCAACCAAAGCAGCCCGCATACATGAAGCTGGTCGAGGTCAAACATTAATCGAATTCGGAATGCGTCGTGGGCACGAAAGGGGCGTAAATGCAGGGATCCGAGCCGCGCTAATAGGTGGTGCCGACTTTACATCTACAGTAGGAATCTCACACGTTCTAGGGTATCCACCTAAGGGTACCCACGCTCATAGCATGGTTCAGGTTTTTATGGCCCTCGGAGAAGGCGAGATCGGTGCTTTTCGAGCATATGCAGATGTCTTTCCGGATGACTGCGTCTTGCTGGTAGACACAATAAATACGATTGAAAGCGGCATACCGAATGCGATAAAGGTTTTTGAAGAACTGAAGCGTAGAGGGCACGAGGCCGTAGGCATCCGACTGGACTCAGGCGATTTAGCTTATTTGAGCATTCAAGCCGCAAAGATGCTCAATGATGCGGGTTTCCCAAATACTAAGATTGTCCTGTCAAACCAGTTGGATGAACTGGTAGTGTGGCAAATAATTACCCAGATCGAAGAAGAGGCATCAAGATGGGGTGTCGATGCAGACAATCTGATCCAACGACTAATATACGGAGTAGGGACAAGGTTAATTACATCAAAGGGGGATTCCGCTCTAGACGGTGTGTACAAACTTGTTGGGGTTGAGGAAAAAGGGGAGTGGGTTCCAGCAATTAAACTCTCAGAGACTCCATCAAAAACTCTTAACCCGGCATTTAAGCATGTATGGAGAATCTATGACACAAGAGGAAAAGCCACGGCTGACCTGTTAAGCCTTGATGCAAACGAACCCATGGAATCCAATCAACTTATACTACACCACCCATTAGATCATACTAAATATCGGATACTGAGTCGAGATAAAATTCACGAAATAGAACCGCTTTTGACCGAAGTCTTGACTGAAGGGAAACTTAATTATGATCACCCATCTATTGAGGAAATCCGAAAGGTCCGTGAGAAAGATATAGATCGGCTTGATTCCGGCGTAAAACGGATCGTGAACCCGCATATTTATCATGTCTCTCTTTCACAGCGTCTCTGGGAGTTAAAACAGGGTCTGATCAGATCACTCACAAAGGGGAAATAAATAACATACTAACACACGCTAAAATCCACCAACTTTGGTCTCCATACCCTTGTAATAAGCCAACCTGCCAAATCAAAAATCCCCTTGGCTTCTGAAATTATCACCGAATCCGAACTAGCGACAAAACCAGCATCTTTTAAAACGTGATCCGGAGACATTACTGTTTCAGCATTTCCGGCTATACGATGTTTATTCATCAACTCATTTATCAACACACACAACTCACCTGAATGCGATATTGGCTTGTCAAAATAAAACTTTGCCTCTCTAAGTCCTAAATAGCAGAGATTTTTGATCAGGATCCTCAGGACTTCAACAGTAATATCAGTAATTTTATACGATCGATACACCGAAGCGGTATCCCTGACAATACCGTCTGTGGCTTTAAATACAAACCTACCCTTTCTGTAAGACTCTATGGTAATCAACTGATTATATCCGTCAATTTCAAGCAAACTGCCATTGACATTCTTTTCACTTAATATCCTATTCATTCTGCTTCCGATTTCCTTTTTTGTAAAAAATCCTCTGTAAAGCACATTCCTTTCCTCGGTGTTAAGCTGAAATCGGTTCCCTATAATCTCTAAAATAGATTTAATTGAATAACCCCTCCTCTTTAAATAGAGATAATCACTACTGGCAGCTATGACCTTGTCTATATTAACCACGGTTCGATAAAGTTTGAATTCTATTTCTAGTTGAGTAAAGCTAAGTCACAGATAAAGTAAGTTTACTCTAGTGACGATTTCAGACTTTAATCGGAAATGCACAAATTGAATATTTATGCGTGGATATAGAGTGTAATTACCTTAGCTGAAAATTTCAATAAAAGTTAACAACGTACTAATTTTTTCCCCTGGTTTCCAAAGCCTTTATAATTGAGTCAATCTTTGAATCTAGATTCTTCTGTCTTTCTCTGAGTTCTTCAATCGAATTCATAATCATCTTATAATTCTCGTTAGAGATAACGTATTCACCATCGTCTACAAATGTTTCGACACGACCCGTCTCATTTATTTTCAAACTGAGAATATCGGGTCTCGAGAAATGACCGACCGAATCTATCACGGCCTTGGCACGTATGATCATATCCATATCAATTTCTGCATACAATATTCCCTCGCAATCGTATAGAGGACCTGCGAGATATTCGGCCCTGGGGCTTATTATCCCGCTACCGCCCGGGAAATCCCAGGTCGTGAACTTCTTAAGAGGAAAACTATCCGGAATCATATCTTCATTAATGTAGCCAGAAGCTGCAATAACAAAAACCTGACCCTCAAAGGCATATTCCCTGCTGGCACAGTCCATCGTGGGTTTAACAAATCCGTGACCGGCCCAGAGTCCGGCATGAACCTGCTCACCTTTCATGAACATTGCGTATTTCGCCAATGTAATGTGGTGCTCATAACAGAAAAATCCACCTAGCTTTCCAAGCTCAGTTTCGAAAACTCCAATGTCCTCTGCACCACCCATACCCCATATACACTTTTCGCTGTCAATCGAAAGAAGCTTTCTGTGTTTGCCTATAATCGCGCCTGTTTTATCGATGTAAAGTATCGTGTTGTATAAAGTGCCACCTTCCCTTTCATTTACTCCGATTATTACATGAGATCCGGCCTTGCGTGCAGCATCTGAAAGCTTTTCCGTATCTTCACTCGGGATCTCCACTGAGTTTTTATAGAGCTCCATATAGGCATCCAATACAAGCTTCCTTTCAGGCCCGGTTCCTAGGTCCTTTGGCCAGTATGGATATGCGGGGATAAACGCCTCGGGAAATACGATTAAATCGGCCCCGTTTTCGCGAGCCTCTTCAATTAAACTACATACCTTGCCTACGGTTTCTTGTTTGTTTAAGAAAATCGGCGCAGCCTGAACGGCTGCGGCTATATATTTTTGTTTTGGGCGCTCCATAGTTATCACCAATTAAAATTCAATCACGATTAACAGAATAAACTAATTAGAAGATACACGACATTATCGCAGTAATAGCCGCATCTTGTCAACATCTCGTATAAGGATTACCTGATGGTGCGTTCGGGGGCCGCCCCCTGCATTCTCGCAAATATTAGCGGGCCAGGAATGTCGTGCCCACCGCGGTTTGTATAAATGCTCATTCGATAGGGCGGGGTTTTCCAACCGGGGGAAAAAACGGGATGGGTCCCAATGATTTGGCAGCAATCACGCTGGTAACACTGTTGCAAACTTAATACTGTAATCCCAATTTAAGATAAGGCCTTATATCGGTTGAAAAAAATTCCATGGTATGGATGATATCCTTAAACTCCCCTCCTAAAATCTGAAAAACTAGATGCGATACCCCTGATTCATAGTATTTCTCAATAGACCTCGCTATCATTTCAGGAGTATCGCGAAGTGGCTCGCGGACATCGGGCTTCTTCTTTCCTGACTTATAGATTTGTAGATTTTTTCTCAATGATATCACAAAATTTGACGATCTAATTTTAGTTTGCAATTCGCCCAGCGCGCCTGTTTTTTCTTCAATCTCGCTCGGTGTGAGGCCCACGGGATGCCATCCATTTCCCAACGTAATCGCTCTTCTAAGAGCCGCCAGACCGTTACCACCGATCCATATGGGTGGATGCGGTTTTTGAATAGGCTTTGGGAAAAACTTAATATTAGAAAAATTATAATACTTTCCCCGATAGCCTGGCTCCTCGTTAGACCAGAGATTTTTTAAGACATATATATACTCATCAGTAATCGAACCTCGTTCCTCGTAACAAACACGTAGCGCATCAAATTCTTCTTTCAGCCATCCTACGCCAACCCCCAATATAACTCTCCCACCGGAAAGTACGTCCAGGGTCGAAATCATCTTTGCGAGAACTATTGGATTCCTATATGGAAGAATAATCACACTAGTGCCAAGTTGAATGACCCTCGTCTTAGCGGCAACAAAAGACAGTGTTGTAAGAGGCTCGTAAAATACATCGCCAAAACCCTTATGTGATTCCGGTATTACAATATGATCACTTACCCATAAAGAATCAAATCCAAGATCCTCGGCCGATTTCGCAATAGCAAGGATCGATTCCTTTTGTGCATATTTACCGAAATTAGGCAGAGCAATTCCAAATCTCATTTCTAGACAAATTTAAGCAAATTAAAACTTGAAATTGATTTTAACTCTAAATTCCTATTTTAAGGAACAAGAGAAATAAGAAAAGAAATAATGATTACCAAGAAAAAAGACATCCTAAATTACTGTATTTAACTCTGACTCAACATAAACACCTCATCATCAAGAAAGCTCTTAAAGTTAAGAACCTTCTTAACATACCTGGGTAATTTCCTACCGAGATATCTTATGCTCTCAAACCTGCTAGGCCCATAATAGTAGGCAAAAAGCGCATCCTCAGTATTATCAAAACGATCCTCCAATAAGGAAAGGTAATATATTCCAAGCCTTACATTGAGGAATGGGTCATGAAGCTCCTTTTTCCCACTGATCGAAATACCAAGTTTTTCAGCCAGGTATTCTCCAGTGGAGGGCATTACCTGCATTAGTCCGATAGCACCTTTACCGGAAACAGCCATCGGTGAAAAATTACTTTCAACCTGAATGATTGCAAGGATGAGTGAAGGATCGATTTCATAATTGTCACATTCTTCAATAATCAGTTTGGCCAGCTCCTGTGCCTGTGATGAAGATATGTCGTCTGAAAATCTTAGAATTAATTTTAATATATCGCTTTCAGTCGGTGTGGAAGTGTCTATTCCCCCATTTAAATTACCATTTTCATATATCGCTGGATATTGTTTCAGAAAGGTACTAATTGTCGTATTTGCTTGTCGATTCGATATCAATCCAAGTTTATGCAATATAAAAAAGGATAAGACAATAACTGAGAATAGGAAAATAATTTTAATAACCCCAAAAATAGATAGAATCAAGCTATTGTGAAATCCTTTAAACATTTCAACGCCTCCTCAAGATCTGCCCTGTCTATCAGACTTTCAATTAACTCTTTTTGATTTAAGCGTCAATTTAACTTGGTAGCCTCTTTTTAAAACCATTAATAGATAAACTAGATAGGGTGAATTTTTTTTATTTAGAGCAAATCAGATGATAAATATAAGACAAAGGCTTTTCGTAATTAATTTTTTAATGTAAATCGATCAAATAATCGCTTTATAAAATACTACTCATAAAACATATGTCAAGTCATTTATTCGCAAATGCGAAATAAGGAGAAAAAACAATATTCAATTTTCACATTTAGAATTCTAGAGTTTTTCTAATTGAAAAATAATACTTTTCGATTCGAGTTTGATATAAAAATTTTAATTCATATTAGTAACAAAAAGGTTTAAGAGATCTATTTCTCGGGATTGTTACTTATATTACATTGCCAATTCAGGTAGGCTATTGAGCGTCAATTTACTTGCCTGTCTCATTTAGCTATTGGATTAGTTCAATTGCGTTCATTAGTTCAAAACATTACCCCTATTCATATCCAAAATAACCTTGACCTTTACCTTATTTCGTGTTAGTTTCTAAAGTTCCGTCATGAAAAGGACCTATCAACCTCATGTGAAAAAAAGATTACGAGTGCACGGCTTTCGCGAAAGAATGAGTACAAATGGAGGAAGACGCACTCTGAAGAGAAGGATGGCTAAAGGGAGACACAGTCTCACAGTTCAGGCCTGGAAGAAATGAATTTTCCTTCAAGACTCAATTTCCCAAGTAAAAATATAATTCGGAAAAGCGATGATTTTAGAGAAGTTTTTGAGAAAGGCAACACGTACACTACAAAAAGCTTTATTGTACACTGTAATAAAAATTCACTTGGATACTCAAGACTCGGAGTAGTAATTGGAAAGAAACTATTTGCAAGTGCGGTAAAGAGAAACCGATTAAAGAGATTGATAAGGGAAGTATTTAGAAAAAACAAACATCAGTTTAATTCCTTAGACGTAGTGATAGTCGCCAGTAAAAAGAACGCGGAAACTCTAGATTACGACAATACTCGAAAAGAAATTTGTGATAAAATTAGTTTGAAACTCTCATGACGAATAATGCCATAAAATTTGTAATCGTGTGTTTGCTAGGAATGTATAAATATACGATATCCACCATATTACCTCCATCGTGTCGATTTCACCCAAGCTGTTCAGAGTACGCAGTAGGTGCTATCGATAAGTACGGTGTTCAAAGGGGTGTCTGGTATGCAATCAAGAGAATCACAAGATGCCATCCTTTTGGGAATGGAGGGTATGACCCAGTCTGACGTAAGGTTAAGGGGATGTTTGATAAAACTAAGATTAACTACATACTGTTTTTTGTATTATCCTTTGCAATTATAGTTGGTTATTCCATCTTTTTCGCACCTAAATCGACAAAGAAAGCCACTAAGATTGTAGGTGAGGAAGAAAGGGTTATAGAACAACAACCTCCTCCGGTGAAACAGGAAATCCCAGTAGAAGAATACGTGATTCCTGATGCCCCAAAGGGAGAGCTTATAACTATAAATACTCCCTTATACACAGGAACTATTGACACTGCCGGGGGGAGGATAATTTCTTGGAACCTGCGAAAATATAGAGAAACAACCTCCATAAATTCTCCGACCGTTAATCTTTTTAAGGATTCACCACCTTCATATAACTTTAATCTGAAGCTGAAAGGCTATGAGATCCCGGACATCATACCCTTCAAATATGGTGGCAATAAGGTGCTCGATTTACGGGACGAAAAGCATGATTTAACTCTCTACTGGAAATCACCGGACGGAATCGAGGTCAGGAATATATTCACAATTAACCCCAATAGTTATCTGCTCGAACAAAGAGTTGAGGTCACAAATCCGAATGATTCTAATATCAACCAAAGACTATCAGTCGAATGGTATGATCAAATACAAAATAAAGGCAGAGAGCAAAACAATAAGGATTTTACTGCTTTGGTCTCTGATAAAGTCGAACGCATCAATAGTTTGCCCGCAGAACCCACCCAGTTGAAAGGTTTAATAAGCTGGTTTGGTTTCTCGAACAAATATTTTCTCAAAGCATACCTCACCGAAATCGGTGGTGAGACTCAAATTATTTTCTCGTCCGCTGGAAGTGATAGTCTCGGTAGAGCCGTCTATCGATATCCTGATGATATCATACCACGGGGTACCACCTCGATTCACAAATCCAAGTTATTCTTAGGCCCTAAGGAGTATCAAATATTGAAATCCGCAGGTTTCGAACTCCAAAATGCAATAAACTACGGATGGTTTGGCATTATTGCGAGACCTGTCGGTCAGCTGCTTACATATATAAATACCTATATTCACAACTATGGCGTTTCGATAATCATCATAACTATTATTATGAGACTAATTTTCCTTCCGCTGACTATAAAGAGTATGGGCTCTATGAAAGAGATGCAGAACAAGATGCAGGAGATTAAACCGAAGATCGATACCCTCAAAGAGAAGTATAAGGATGATAAGACGAAGCAAAATACGGAACTTATGAAATTATATTCGAGTTATGGTATTAACCCGCTCAGTAGTCTCGGTGGATGTCTGCCTCTCTTGATTCAGCTTCCGGTCTTTATCGCTCTGTATGAAGTACTGCTGTACTCGATAGAACTCCGTCAGAGTTCATTTCTGTGGGTAAAGGATCTCTCCGAACCTGAGACCCTCTTCGATATACCAGGAATCGGAATGCCATTCAGGATATTGCCCCTACTCATGGGCGCTTCTTGGTATGTTTCTCAAAAGATGACTCCCACAACAACTGTCGGAGCTGACAATATGCAGATGAAAATGATGCAATTTATGCCTTTGATTTTTACGGTGATGTTTTGGGGCCTGCCCTCAGGGTTGATACTATATTGGACAGTGAGTAACATACTATCAATAGGTCAACAACTTTACGTAAACAGTCGTTCTAGGGTGCCAAAAGGAGGAAATATCGATGCCGATAGTGATAGAAAGAGAAGGAAAGACCGTGTCTGAAGCGATAATAAGAGCATGTGAGGATTTGGGGGTAACCAGAAATGAAATTGAGGTTCAGGTTTTGGAAGAGGGATCAAAAGGGGTATTGGGAATCGGAGGTAGAGAAGCCCGTGTCAGGATTACGGTAACGAAATCAGATATCAGTGAAAAGGGACTAAGAGCCAAGAAAGCACTCCAAGATATACTGGGATACATTGTTTCTTCACATTCTATTACCTTAAATGAAACCGCTGATAAAATTGAACTTGACGTAAAGATCAGTGATGACAAGGGGCTTTTAATAGGCAGGAAAGGTGAGATGATCAAGGCGTTGGAGTACATCACCGGTAAAATTTCGGGAAGGTTTTGTGAAGATGGAAGGGAAAAGCGAGTACTAATCGATGTAGATGATTATAAGAGAAGGAGAGAAGAATCTATTTCAAGAATGGTAAAAGATACAGTAAAAAAAGTAAGAAAGATCGGAAAACCAATCACTCTGGAGCCAATGTCCGCCTTTGAAAGAAGAATTACATACATTACGCTAAAACAAGAATCAGGAATAACTTACGAAACAAGAGGCAGTGGAGAAGAAAAGAGAATTGTCATAAACCCACAGAGACACCATAGAGCTAGAGACCGAGAATCAAATCAAACGGGGGCTTAATTTATATTCCAAGTATAGTAACGTTCATATTTTCGGACTTGCAGGACAATCTACAAACATAAGCCAGTAAAGAATATCGATAAGAAGGGAGCCATTTGATGAGTTCTGATAAACCTACCAAGGGTGAAGACGAATATTTCGCAAAGGAGGATGCTGAAAAGGCAAAGCGCCTCAAGGAGAAATTAAAGCGCGAGATTTTAGAAGAACAAAAGAAAAACATAAAAGAAATCTGCCATATGAAATGTCCAAAATGTGGAGGAGATCTGAAGGAAGTAGTATTTCGTGGTATAAAGATTGATAAATGTAATTCATGTAAAGGTGTGTGGCTCGACAATGGTGAGCTCGAGAAGCTTGCTGGTCCAGATGAGAAAAGTTCTTTAAGAGAAATTATCAACCTCTTCAAGGGTAGTTAGTACCTCAGCCTCTTAAGCGCTGAAAAAAATCCCTGAGTAATTCAGCACATTCTTCCTCCAACACTCCTCCAGAGACCTCGACAGTGTGATTTAATCTTCCATCAACCCCTATATTGTAGTTCGAAACTACGGCACCCGACTTTGGATCATCGGTACCAAAAACTAATCTCTTGATCCTCGCCAAAACAATTGCACCAATGCACATTGAGCATGGTTCAAGGGTAACATAAATCGTACTCTGGCTAATTCTAATTCGTTGGTACTTTTTTGTGGCTTCTCTTATGGCTATTATCTCAGCATGAGCAGTAGGATCAAATGAAGTCTCACAAAGATTATGGGCAATGGAAATAATATCCTCATCGTTTCCTACCAGGACGGCACCGACTGGAACCTCTCCCTTTAGCCTAGCCCTTATGGCTTCTTCATAAGCCAATCGCATAAAGGCTTCGTCGATGTAACGGGTCATAGAAGTAGGTAGCGTATAAAGACTAAACGGGTGAATTTTCTTTTTACTTACGAGCGCTAAACTTAAGACTCGTTTTTGCGCGGTCCCATGTCTTTTCTGTAATCTCTTTTATTTCTCCCACCTTGATCTTCTGTGTTGCAGTAACAGGGAATCCATCCTCGTAAACCTCTATAAACCTCGGAACCATTGCCACCATTACCTGATCTGCCATCCATCTGCTAAACTCCACTGGGTCAAACGAGACTCCAGGCTTTAAGGTTACATTGAGCTTGATCTCATCATCAGAAACATTTGGAAGCCTGATGCCAACCGCGATCGCCTCTTGAATAGATTCATAACGCATCGCCAGATCCTGCACTGCTATAGGATCAACGTTCTCTCCGGATACCCGGATGCGGCTGAATCTCCCAACAAAGTAATATCTTCCATCTATACCCCTTGCAAACAGGTCATCTGAATTGAAATATCCATCGTCATCAAAAGCCTCCCTCGTTCTCCTTTCGTCTTTGAAATATTCGTTTAGTGTGGTGTGTGGAACTACCGGTTTAATAAAAAGCAATCCCTTTGCCTCTTCAGGTGGAGTGAGATCTTCATATGGATCCCAGAAAGGCCTCAGAACCTTATCACTATCTTGTGGGTCACGGAGTTCAACATAGTATCCCTCCATCGGGAAGCCTGATGAACCAGGGCGGTGATCCTCCGGATCCTTCCAAAGAACCATGCCCATCTCGGTCGACCCATAACCATCTAAAACACGAACCCCGAATCTCTCCTGAAATTCCTGAAGATTACGGGGAGCTGGGGAGCCAAGCATTATCCGAAGCTTATGCTTACTATCCCACTCACTCGGTTTAGCAGCCCATAGATACTCTGCTACCGCCCCCAACATGTTTGCACACGTAGCCCCGCATTCAGATGCCCACTTCCAGAAGCTCGAAGCAGAGAATCTAGGATAAAATACGGCTGTGGCGCCGGCTCCAACGGCACTGAAAAGACACATAACCTGTGCGTTTGCGTGACCAAGTGAAAGAATACTCATCAGGACATCTTCACTACGTATGCCTTGCTGTTGGAGATATCCACGCACAGTCATTATTACGCCACCGTGGTTGCGAGCGACCCCTTTCGGCATTCCAGTAGTACCCGACGTAAACATACATCTTTCCATATCAGAAACCGCTACATCAACGCGCGGGTTATCACCTGAGAAACCATCAAAAGCACTGAAGGGAAGGGTCTTTATTCCATTTATGTCTTTTGGAACGGTGCCGGGATCACCTGTTACGAAGATTGTTTTCAGATTAGTCAGATCCTTCGAAATCTCCTGAATAAAAGGAACACTACCAGGATCAACGACCAAGGCAACCATATCGGAATAATTTATAACGTATGCAAGCCTCTCACCCTTTTCGTCCTTATTGATAGGCACCTGAACCCCGCCGGCCTTGTGAATAGCTATGATAGATGCCACATACTGGGAGCAATTAAGCATGTACATGCCTACCTTATCACCCTTTTTCACGCCAAATTCCTGTATAAGACCATTTGCTACCCTGTTTGCCCATTTGTTAGTGTCTCCATATGAGTAACTTTCTACAAGTTTGCCATCCTTATCAGCAACCCTGAACATCGTATTGTCGGGATAATTCTCGGCTCCCTTCTCTAAATATCGCGTTATTGGCAACCATTCAGATGTATCATCAAAAGTACCATTTGGTAGGGTCCCCCCACCCGTATACTTAGAGTCACGTGGTTTAAATAGCAGAAGCATTTTAACCCTCCTTCACTGTCATACGACATTTCACTTAAAAAGGGATAAAAAACATTTTAACCAAATTCTTTCAATTATCTATCCTTAAATGTCAAAAGGGTTTTTTAAGTGATATAATACTTGCGCCTTGATCAACTAATCATACAAAAGGATAAATATTCTACCTGATTTTTTTGATTCAAAACAAGTAAGGAATTTATTTAATAACTAGTGCTACCGGTTAAAGCGAGGATATATGCAATTAGCCATCCATATTCTTTTATTCGCATTGGGAGTTGCGCTTCTTTATTTGGGTGGCGAAGGTTTAGTAACGGGGTCCACGCGTCTGGCAAGAAACCTCGGCGTTAATACCATAGTAATTGGATTAACGGTAGTCGCATTTGGTACATCTACTCCGGAATTTGTTGTAAGCCTCTTTGCAGCGTTCAAAGGTTCAAGTGACTTAGTAGTCGGAAATATTGTGGGCAGCAATATATCAAATATCGGACTAATCTTAGGTATTTCCGCACTTATCTGCCCCGTTATGATACAGATAAAAATCTTAAAGGCTGAAGTGCCAATTATGATTATTTTATCTTTACTTACGTACTTTACCGCCTTTAATCTAAGAATTGGAGTTTATGAAGGAATTTTACTCTTTACGACTTCGCCTGCATTCATTATCTACGCTTACTTCGGTGCTTTGAAAGAACCATCTACTCTTGAAACTGAGTTTCGAGAATTTATAGGTACTGATCATTTTATGATTAAAAATGCAATCTTTATTATATTAGGGCTCCTGGGACTAATCATCGGAGCCCGTTTCATCGTGAACTCAGCGATCTTCATTGCAAGCGCATTCGGAGTCAGTGAGCTTGTCATTGGTGTTTCAGCTGTGGCGATCGGAACATCATTACCAGAGCTCTCTACATCAATGGTAGCTGCCTATAGAAAGGAGCATGATATTGTGGTTGGGAACATAATTGGAAGCAATATTTTTAACATAGGAATTCTTGGAATTGTGTCTGTTATAAGACCAACAAAGGTTAATCCCGATATTCTCAGGTTCGAACTTCCAGTAATGCTTCTGTTTGCCCTGGCAGCTCTTCCTATAATGAAGACGGGTTCTCGTATCAGCCGAATCGAGGGAATCATGCTTCTTGTCTTTTATATGTTATTTATCGTTTTACTGTTTTGAAGTAAAGAATTCCCAAAAAAACATATGCAGAGATCCCTAGGTAATATTTTCGAAACCTTAAGAGTCGTCCCTGAATCCCCTCATCAGGGACCCATAAAGGGGTCAATAAGTGGATTCCCGCCGATCGTCCGCGGGAGCTTTACCATTTTTATGAAAGCAAAAGACATTCCAGAAAACTATGCATCGGATGTCGAATCGACACCCACAAAAGGCGAAATGGTCAGTATATAGACAAGGTTTTCCAACCCCACATGACAATTTCAAAGTTGCCTGGAGAAATAGGTGTTTTACCTTCTGGAACTGAACCTGAGGCCCGTCTTTGCCCGGTCCCAGGTCTTTTCGGTGAGCTTCTTCATCTCAGCAACCTTTATCTTCTGGGTCGCAGTTACTGGAAATCCTTCCCCAAATACCTCGATGAATCTCGGTACCATTGCAACCATAACCTGATCTGCCATCCACTTGCTGAATTCCACTGGATCAAAAGTGGCACCATGTGTCAGTGTGATGTTTAGTTTTATTTCATCGTCTGAAACATCGGGTAGCCTTATCCCCACGGCAATGGCTTCCTGGACTGCACTATAGCGCATCGCTATATCCTGCACAGCTATTGGATCGACATTTTCGCCCGACACCCTGATCCGGCTAAATCTTCCAAGGAAGTAATAACGACCGTCGATTCCCCTTGCAAACAGATCATCGGAATTAAAGAATCCGTCATCGTCAAAGGCCTCTCGTGTCCTTCTCTCGTCCTTAAAATACTCGGTAAGCGTCGTGTGGGGAATAAATGGTTTTATAAAGAGCAATCCCTTCGCATCATCGGGGGGGCTGGGATTTTCGACCGGATCCCAGAAGGGACGGAGGACCTTGCTTGTATCCTCGGGATCTCTCAGCTCTACAT
>DASWID010000192.1 GCA_036397855.1 Thermodesulfobacteriota bacterium
ATTTGAGATATTAGGGCTTTCTCGTTTCTAATGTCCACAAGTGTTTTCATCTGTAATTCGTCCTCGCCTCCTTGATGGATCCTCAGTATTTATGAACGAAATTAAAGGAGAAATTAAAGGGGACGCTACCCTTTAATTAAGAAGTTCATCGATTGGAGTGTATTCATAACCGAATGCCTCAGCTACGCCTTTGTAAGTCACCTTACCTTTAACTACGTTGGCACCACGTTTTATTTCCCTGTTGTCCTTCATAGCCTTTTTCCACCCCTTGTTAGCAATCTCAACGGCATAAGGCAAAGTGGCATTGGTCAAGGCAAGGGTTGAGGTTTTGGGCAAAGCACCGGGCATATTTGATACGCAATAATGCACAATTCCATCGATATTGTATATCGGATCGGCATGAGTAGTCGGCCTTGAAGTCTCAAAGCATCCACCTTGGTCTATAGACACATCTACTAACACAGTCCCTTTCTTCATCATTTTCATCATTTCTCGCGTTACGAGTTTCGGAGCTTTGGCTCCCGGAATAAGGACTGCTCCCACCATTACGTCAGCTATTGGGAGAAGCCTTCGAATAGTGGCTGGCTTAGACATCAAAAGGAAGCAATTCCTAGGCATGATGTCGCTCAGATACCGCAGGCGATCCAGGTTCTTGTCCAGGACATAAACTTTGGCTCCCAAACCGCATGCAGTTTTTGCAGCATTAGTTCCAACGACACCACCACCCAGAATTACTACGGTACCTGGATCAACGCCAGGCACGCCTCCCAAAAGTATACCGTGCCCTCCGTGTTCCATCTCCAAATACTTTGAGCCTTGTTGAATCGCCATCCTACCTGCTACCTCGCTCATTGGTGTTAATAGGGGCAAGGTACCATCTTCCTTCTGGATAGTTTCGTATGCAATATTTACAGATTTTCTTTTAATTAAGGTCTGTGTTAATTCTTCAGATACAGCCAGGTGAAGATAGGTGAAAATAATCTGGTCTTCTCTGATGAGTCCATATTCGGAAGGCTGAGGTTCCTTAACACGCATCACCATCTCGGAACGGCCATAAATTTCCTCCGGAACTGCAATGATCTCAGCTCCAAGCTCGACATAGCTGAAATCATCAAATCCGCTGCTGACACCGGCATTGCGTTCAACCAGTACCACGTGTCCATTCTGTACCATGAGTTCTACTCCACCCGGAGTCATCGAAACACGATTTTCTTCAGCCTTTATTTCCTTTAGAATACCAACTATCATTTTTGACCTTCCTAATTAACTTAATTTCTCATTTAACCATTCAGACTACTAAACAGCAAAAATTGAGTAAATCTGGGGCAGTCCTTAACCTTATCGCGGCTTAGGCACTCTATTGGGCTTGTCATTTAATTATGCCTTTTTAACTTATTACTCACCGGAAGCTTTGGTATCAAGAAACGTCTCAAATGTTTCCAAGTGGCTCGGCTTGCTAAATGCCTCTTTAGAGAGCGTACCACTCTTAGCATGACCCTGTTTGAAAGCATCCGAATTAACCCAATTTCTAAAATCATCCTCCGATTGCCAGAACGTCATGACTACATAGGGTTGTTCAGGTTCTTGAGGTCGTAATACCAGATTACGTATGAAACCCCGCATGTCGTCTACTGCATGAACCCGATTTCGAAAACGTTCCTCAAATTTAGAAGCATATTCCGGGCTCACGAAAATTCGATTCATAGTAACGAACATGATTGTCTCCTCATTGAATGGGATCAGGAAAATTTATTATATCATAGGAAACGATATCTTTTATTTGAAGGAGATTTCTTCGCTAAAGCCTGTAGTGCGCCCTGAGTCTAATCGAAGGGTCGAAGTGCTCACAATTGTAAATGTCAGATATTGCGTGGACAAAATCCAAAAAGTAATAAATTCCCCGGAAATTTACTCTTCCGTCATCCTAGAATGTTTTCCGCCAGCTACGTGCGGGGACAAGCTTAATCGGGGATCCGTTGTTTAATTTTTTATTTTCTTTGTCTTGATACAAAGAAACAAAAATCAAGGGCTGACAAAAAATTAGGAATTATTAAATCAATTCCTTCAGCTAAAAATATTTAATCCAACCACAACCCCAAATCTTTTTTTAACGCTTCCGGAATTGATTTTGGCAATTTTTTGAATGCCCATTTAAAATCTAAGATACTCTCCCCGTATTATGTAACATCCACAGCAATGACATCTCTATGGATTCCCGCTAATAATCCGCGGGACAGAGGGGGAGCGGACTCCGGATTTGCGTGCACTCAAGCGTTGAGCTTGTTGGCCAGGTCGATGAAGTCCGTAGCGGTTAAGTCGAACAATGGATCCCTAATAAGATCGGGTTTTCCCTGCGGACCAAATTCCAGAGGGCGGAGGAGAAATGCCGTTTTGAATCCAACCCTACCTGCTGCGTAAAGGTCATCTTTGTGCGCTGCCACCATCATTACTTGCTCCGGTTTTAGCCCCAACAGATAAGCCGCAGTCTGATACACCTCTTTATCAGGCTTGTAGTGCTTCGCCAATTCTGATGACAAGATACAGTCCCACGGCAATCCTGCGTTCTTGGCCATATTCACGAGTAAAGATATGTTGCCGTTTGAGAGCGTCGCCAACACGAATCGTCTGCGAAGCCTTCTTAGCCCACGAACAGCGTCAGGCCACGGCTTAAGTCGATGCCATACACGGTTCAGATCGTCCTTCTCACTTTCGCTTAATCCTTTTATATTAAATTCTATAAGTAGCTGGCCGAGGATCATCCGATGAATTGCATCAATATTCATCCAGGGCAATTCACCATTTCGAACCTTATCCATTGCCGGTGCATACCCTGCACGCCATGCGTCGGCGAACCCAGCCCAATCTAAATTAATTCCTTTGGATTTTCCGAGTAGAGTACACTCGCGGATTATTGTGGCGCGCCAATCGACGACCGTGCCGAACACGTCGAAGGTAAGCGCCTTGATAGAGGATAAATCTGCTTTTTGTTTCATACCATATTGCTCAATTAAACTCCATCGAAGGAGACGAAGCAATCTAAATCAGAAAAGAAAGGAGATTGCTCCAATTGCTTCACAAATTTCGCAATTGTAAAAGCCAAATATCTCAGGGACAAGACCTTTAAATGTATCTTCTTCAATTATCTTATTTTCTCTTTCTAACTTCTTTGTCTTGATACAAAGAAGCAACCCTTCGACGGCACTCAGAACTAGGCTACCCAACAGTTTGGTTAAAAATTTTACACGTTAATTTGGATCCCCGATAACTATCCTCGGGGATGACATAACAACTAAAAAATTTAATTCAACCGCAACCCCCAAATTTTTTTTAACGTCTTCCTTCCTGATTTTCTTTACGCAATTTTTGGAATGCCGTTCAAGTCCTATTCACTCCGAAAAGGACTTATCAAAATAAATCTATGCATGAATTCGTAAGATTTTTTCCACCAGATATATGACATCTAAAGGAATGACAAAAAACACCCGAAACGAGGTAGCAAGCTGTAAGGAATTCGCTATTAAACTTTAGCCCTTACTCAGATTTCTTTTCTTCTCTACTTTTGAACTGAATCTTTCG
>DASWID010000193.1 GCA_036397855.1 Thermodesulfobacteriota bacterium
ATATAAAGACGGTAAAAATTATACGCATGTGGACTCACTACGAATGAATTTATTTCCATATAATTCTTAGGGAATTAAAACATATTGCCTTTCTCTCTAAATTTTACAGCAACAATTCTCCACCTGCCGTCATTTGTCATCGCGAAGGGCAAAGCCCTGCGGCGATCTCCTGCCAATCACTTGAAGAATTGGGTTACTTACACGAAAAGAAGGAGGACAAGTAGGACGAAGCTCATGGTGGGGCAAGTAATAAAGACAATTTAAAAAATCGCGCGGGGTAGAATAAAAATAAGATTAATACGAGTACTAACCGCTTTTCCATTTTCCTATAAAAACAAGTTATGTATTCAGCCGATTAAGTCTCATGTCAAGGCCTGACACGTCCACGTCCTTCCTTCGGGAACCGTATCTTACATCTTGAATGGGCATTCAAAAAATTGCCAAAATCAATTCCGGAAGCGTCAAAAAAAGTGACAATTATTTTTGTCATCTCGAAGGAACAAAGTGACTGAGAGAACTAATTAATTATAGTAATAGATATCTCGCATTCGCTCGATACGCAAACGTTTTTTGTCAGCCCTTGATTTTTGTTTCTTTGTATCAAGACAAAGAAAATAAAAAATTTAACGATGGATCCCAGATTAAAACATTCGAGGATGACAGATGAGTAAATTTCCAGGAAATTTATACTGTTTGGATTTTGTCCACAAAATAGCTAACATCTACAGCAATGACCTCCTTATGGATTCCCGATACGTTCTTCGACTTTGCTCAATACAGGCCCTTTGGCTCTTCGATAGTTCGACCTTTCGACTAAGCTCAAGGCTCACAACTTAGGGTGAACGGAGGGTGGTATTGAAGGACTGGTGGAATGATTCGAATAATGAAAGGGGAATGAAGGGTAGGGGGGTTGAATAGGAGATTGCTTCGAAGACTGGCTTCTCGCAATGACGCATGAATGGAATCTGAGCGGGGGCAGGCTTTGCTTATTTGATTATTGTGATAACTTTGATAATTTCACTTTTTCACTAGCAATAAAGGAAAGAAAGATTTCTCACATTGCTTTGTTCGAAATTACCTTTCATAATGAGTGGGATCTGAGACCCCCGACTGAGTAAAGGCCCTTTTTCTCTCTCGGCATGAGCTACATACTCCGCAGTGTAAATCCTCGCCTCTATAACATGACCAAGTTTCTCCAAAGGGTACCCCGAGTTCAGCGCCCAGTTTTACGATTTGCGATTTGTCCATATGTGCAAATGGTGCATTAACTGTTAAATCGGGATTGTCGTTGGCAAGCCTTTCTGCCGATTGAAAGGCGTCGACAAACTCAGGCCTGCAATCTGGATAAACCCCCCTATCAGAATGATGCGCTCCAAAGAATACACGGTTAGCTCCGATACTTACTGCATATCCGATTGCTATAGATAGGAAAATCGAATTTCTATTGGGAACGATAGTAGTTTTTAAGGTATCATAATGTAAAACTTCTGCGGGAACCTCTGGGATGGCAATACTTGAATCCGTTAGGGCAGAGCCCGAAAGAATGTCCTTCAATACTGATAGATCTAAGATCTTATGTGAGACCTTTAACCGCTCGCATATCCATTTTGCGGAATCGATCTCTTTTCTGTGTTTCTGTCCATAAATAAACGTAAGTGCATAAGTTTTGTAATTCTCGGTAACCGTTTTAAAAAGAAGGGTTGAGCTGTCGATCCCTCCGGATGCAATGACTACAGCTTTCTCATTCATTATTACTGAAATAATATTAAATGCTTAAAATGATTGGAACAAGGGATAGTTTTATGTGAACTGAAAAGAGCTAATGAGATTTAATCAGTGAGTTTTACTAAGGGTTTCCTTATTCTTTGAGACAATATCATAAAAGTCCGATAACTTATGTTCTAGATTGTCAACATGGCTAATCACGCCCTGAATTTGATTGTCAAGCTCTTCGGCTTCGATGTCGATGTCCTCACACCTCTTCCACTCAATGATATGATTCTTGATGTGTTCAAAGGATTCGTGCATTAACTTCATATCCTCTGAAATCCTGGATACACTTATGACAATTTCCTTTTTTTCCTTCTCCTTCTTTACATAGCCAAGCCAGATGAGTGCCGCAACAAAAGCAATTATTAAGACCCCTTGCGGAATTGATGTTTCGACAGTTGGGTAAATACCAATTATATCAACTTGGGGAATAAAGTTAATCGACTTAATCCCGATTATACCCGCCTCTTGAAATCCTCTTATACCCTTTCCTATTAAGATGAAGCACAGGAAGTACAGGAAGAAGCTTGTGATAGTAAAAAAGTATTTGAGCGGTATTCTTATAGCAAGTTTAAAAATCGCAAATACAAGAACTATGAGCATCGCAACACCAAAAATCAATCCCCAAAGTATTGCATTCTTAGAGTTGTCGGCTTGATACCAAAGTGCCTGATAAAATAGAACTGTTTCGAATGCTTCCCTATAAACTGCAAAGAAAGAGACACTGGCAAGTGCAAATACGCTTTTTTTGGAAATGGCCTTCTGTACTTTTCCCTGAATGAATTCTTTCCACTTTTTGACTTCAATTTTTGTAATTAGCCAATAGCTAACGTAAAAGAGAACCGCAGCCGCAACTAGAGAAGTGACACCCTCGATCATTTCACGTTGAGCACCACTTATTGTTATTATAGTTTTTGCTATAACCCACGTAATCAGGCCTGCTGCAAGAGCAAGGATCCAACCCAGGTGGACATATTTAATGGCGTTTCTCATACCGGTTGCAGACAGAAAAGCTAAAACGGCTGCGATGATCAAAATAGCTTCAAGGCCTTCGCGTAAGATGATTGCCAATGAGTTAGTGAATGAAAGCAGGTTGCCTACAGGTTTGCCATTTTCAAGAATAAGGGAAGCCCTTGAAAGTTCATTTGTAATGTCTCGATACAGGTTCTCTACTCTTTCAATGGAATTTCCTTCTTTGATTGCTTCCCTAAATTCAGAAAACTTTGTTTCAATTTTAAAGGTGATGTCCCTATCTTTTAATGCAAGGCTGGGTTCTACCATTTCAAAACCCTCGAAGTACGCATCTAGGGCTTCTTTATACGCTTCTTCCTTTTTTCCTTGTTTGTATAGTTCGAGAGAGTTTGCGAGGATTGTGCGTGTATTTAGTAGAGAGTTATTCTTTAGGCTCGAGTCTTCGATTATTCCTAGTCTCACATAGGAGATCGTCTTTTGTTTATCGACTTTAGCTTTGTTACTTGTTTCTAAAATTCTTCCAATGTCGTCATTTGTGAGTGTGGAAAGAATTTTGTAATCCTTAAGTTCACTTGGAAGTTTGTCTAGAACCGATCCGCTACCGTCTGTACCGTCTTTTTCATTTATGCCTAATGTCATAACGTAAAATGCTAAATTCCATTTTTCTTTGTCCGAAATGTTGGGGAAATTAGGCATTTTTGTACCTTGTATGCCAAAACTCATGGTGTTATAGATCTTGAATGGGGATAGCGTCGCTGTTGAGCTCATGTCTGTAAAATTCATAGGAGGTGGATTAAGAGTGGAAGCCAATGGACCGTCACCATAGCCAAGTATGCCATGGCACTGGGAGCAATTTTTAACATATAACTCCCTCCCGGCGATTAGAGATGGGTGATTTTGAGGATATGGGAGTATTTCATAATCCGATATGAGTTTATCTTTGATTTCATTCGATAAAGCTTCAATTTCGTTTACGGGAGATTTATTTGCTATTTTTCGATTCAGCAGTTCCAGATCGGCCAATGTTCTGGATTTATCAAGACTTGAAGCGTTAAGTTTTTCAAAAAGGTGAATTGCATCATTAGAGAATCCAACCATCTCATTATATTCATTATGATTCACTATTTTTCCGTCATGCACAGCATTTTTGTAGTCGCCTCCTATGTAATCTACTAGAGATAATATTCTTTCAGCTTCATCATCTGCGATTGAGACACCGGCTGCGAGGAAAACCAATATGCTAGCGATAAAGAGGAAACTAAATACCCTAGAACTGGGAAATAGGTTGAATAAACCCATCCGAAATTTGATAGAAATGCCTTTGTTATCCCTCAACATTAAACAAATTCAGTTAAAGATCCAAATCGAGAAGAAATTGAAAATAGTAATCAATTTTAATTTTGCTTTGAGATTAACATAACTTAGAGGCGTGTCAAGGAATAATTAATTTATCACCCATAATGATGGTAGTCTAATATACTTGTTTAATTAAATTATGATTGTAAAATTTTTCTACCAGTATGATACCGTCATCATGCTTTTACATCGAAGAAATAGAACCACATCACCTGGATGAAATAATTGCGATAGAGCAAGTTAGCTTTCCTACGCCTTGGCCGAGACAGGTGTTTGATATGGAACTGAAGTCTTCGAGGTCATATAAGCGCGTATCGAAAATCAATGGGACTGTTGTTGGTTATATCATTGCATGGAAGATCTATGACGAAGTGCATATTCTAAACTTAGCCGTTCACCCAGAACATAGGAGGAGGGGAATAGGACGAGGACTATTAAATGACTGTCTGCTTTATTTTTCGAACAAGGGGATAAAGTCTGCGATTTTGGAAGTCAGGGTTAGAAACAAAAATGCGATAAAACTCTACGAGAAAACTGGTTTTAGATCTGTTGGTTTTAGGCGTAAATACTACAGTGATACAGGCGAAGATGCACTGGTAATGAAGCTTGATATGGGATATAGTGGAAAGCCATTGGAATCTGGCAGGACTAAAGTTTAAACCTACAGCAACTTACATTTTAACCTTTTGCCGACGAGCTGCTTTGCCCATATCTACCATAGACCTTTTGGAGAGCACATGTCATCTCTCCGATCGTAGCATAGCCCCTAACTGCTTCTACTATATAAGGCATAAGATTTTCATTCGCTATTGCTTTTTCTTCAAGATTTTTGAGATCGGAATTTACCCTGCCGTTGTCTCTTTTTTCCCTTAACGTTTTTAATTTTTGTCTCTTTATTTTTTCAATCTTCGGGTTAATTTCAAGAATTTCGACTGGTTCGTCGTCGGCGCTTGTAAATTCATTCACACCCACTATTATTCTCTCCCCTTTTTCAACATCCAGTTGATACCTGTATGAAGCCTCCTCGATTTCACGGTTTATAAATCCATCTTCAATACACTTAATCATTCCTCCCCTCTTATCAATCTGTCTGAGATAAGCAATTACATCGTTTTCTATTTTTTCTGTGAGCGATTCAATGACATAGGAACCTCCGAGTGGATCAATTGTATCGGCAACCCCACTTTCGGCCGCGATTAATTGCTGCGTCCTAAGAGCAATTGTGGCGGCTTCTTCCGACGGGAGGGCAAGAGCCTCGTCAAAAGAGTTTGTATGGAGTGACTGCGTACCACCCAGGACGGCTGCCAGTGCCTGTATTGTCACTCTCATGATATTGTTTCTGGGCTGTTGCGCTGTAAGTGTGACACCAGAGGTTTGCGAGTGCACTCTAAACAGGCATGCCCTATCGGTCTCTACGTTAAATCTCTCCCTCATAATCTTAGCCCATAACCTTCTGGCAGCGCGGTATTTTGCTACCTCTTCAAGAAAATTGTTATGAACCGCAAAGAAAAATGAAACACGCTCCGCTATCTTTTGTATATCTATTCCCCTCTTCCTTGCGTTCTCCAGATATTCTATTGCATCCGCAAGCATAAACGCCAATTCTTGTACCGCGGTTGAGCCCGCTTCTCTAATATGATAACCACTCACACTTATGGGATTCCATTTTGGAATAGTGTCTCGACAGTACTCCATGATGTCTATGGTTATTTTCACAGAGGGTCCAGGGGGGAAGATATAAGTGCCTCTGGCGATGAATTCCTTAAGCAGGTCATTTTGAACCGTACCCTCGATCCGGTCTGAACTTACACCTTGTTTTTCTGCTGCCACCATATACATTGCAAGTAGCATGGACGCGGTAGCGTTAATTGTCATTGAAGTGCTCACTTCTCCGAGTGGAATCCCGTCAAAAAGGATTTCCATGTCCTCTAGAGAATCTATTGCCACGCCAACCCTTCCGACTTCTCCCTTGCTGATTGGGTCATCGGAATCGTAACCCATCTGCGTGGGAAGGTCGAACGCGACACTTAACCCGGTTTGTCCCTGTTCAAGAAGGTACTTAAATCTTTTGTTTGTTTCTTCTGCTGTTCCAAAGCCGGCATATTGTCGCATCGTCCACAATCTTCCACGATACATCGTCGGTTGAACACCGCGGGTAAATGGATATTCGCCAGGGTATCCAATTTTTTCTTCATAATCTATGTCTCTTGTATCTTCCGGGGTGTATAGTCTATCCAAGTTAATTCCTGATTGGGTGGTAAAAACTTTTTTTCTTTCCTTCAACTCGTTTTTAACTCTCTCTTCCCAATCTTTCTTTTTACCTGCCATGCTTTCTATTCCTTAATTTTTGAGATAAATGATATAAGTTCGATGACTATTTTCTCCTTTCTACTATGTAGTCTGCGAGAAGGTCGAGGGATTTTTTATAGTTATTATCAGGCAAGCATAGTATTGCCTTTTTTGCTTTATTAGCGAAAATTCTAGCGGCATTTTTTGTTTGTCGCACACCATTGTATTTATTTACGACATCAAGAATAACCAGTAGGTCTTCGTTATTTAAATGATTGTTTTGTAATAAATTCATTACTTTTGATTTTTCTCCATGAGTAGCATCTCGCAGCGCATAGGCGAGTGGAAGCGTCATCTTCTTTTCATGTAAGTCATGGCCCACTTCCTTGCCAATTTCGTTTTCGTCAGCTGAGTAGTCAAGAGCATCATCGACAAGCTGAAAAGCGATGCCTAAATTAAAGCAGAATTCGCCTATAGTTTCCTTCACTTCTTGCGTTGCCCCTGCGAGGATTGCACCTACTTTCCCGCAGCTTTCTATCAACGAAGCGGTTTTGTTTTCTATTATTCCAAAGCATACTTCCTCGGAGACATCGATCATATTTAATCCACTCATGACCTCAAGTACCTGTCCTTCGGCAAGCTTTGCTGCAGCATCTGTGACAACCCTTATCAGTTCTAAATTACCACACGACTGTATTAACCCGAGCGCTCTTGCAAGCATAAAATCGCCCACGAGCACACTGGCTTTGTTTCCCCACAATCTGTTTGAAGAAATTCTACCTCTCCGTAGATTGGCGTCGTCAACTACGTCGTCGTGAAGAAGCGATGCAGTGTGGATGAGTTCAAGCGCGGCTGCCGAAGTGATCCTATTCCCACCGTTCTCCAGACCGCATGCACCACTCGATAGGATTAGAACAGAAGGCCGGATCCGTTTTCCCCCGCTGCCGAGTAGATATTTTGATATCTGATAAACAAGTGGAACCGGCGAGTTAATATTATCGTCGATTTCCTTTTCAACTTCTTCTAAGTCAGCTGAAATGACCCCGACAATATTGGAAAAATCCATTCCGCTTTAAATTATCTGAACATGTTGGAGAAGTCAAAGCGGTTGATACTAAAGATCAAATCGATTTGATTCGGTCTTGTGTTAATGTATGATTTTAGGAGTAGGATGTAAGATTGTTCAAAAGGGATATAACGACCTTAGAACCTTAAGAATTACTAATTTCGCATAATTGATGACCTGGTTAGACATAGCAATTCTAGTAATCATAGCTCTTTTTGCGCTTATAGGTATTAAACGGGGATTTATTAAAGGGACATTATCATTTCTGGCAATTGTCGTGGGGATAATCTTAGGCGTGATGTTCTACGAGATTGCTGGAGTCTTTTTGGTAAAAAAGGGGTTGATTGGAAATGAATCTATTGCCAGCGTAGCCGGATTCTTCATTATCACCCTAGCGATCTATATAGTAATTCAACTGATTGCCTGGTTGCTTACAAAACTAGTAGGCACCCTTCATTTAAGCTTAATAGATAGGATGGCGGGGGGATTTTTGGGCATGGTGATAGGTGTAATTGTAATTTTTTTCTTGATTTCCTGCTTGGAATTTTTTTACTCTGAGGATGAGCCACCTCTTAAGGACTCGGTTGTAGTTCCTTATATTGATGTAACTTTCGAGATCATCAGGAGCACCATTCCTGATGACTTTAAAAATCATTTGCAAAATACAAGAAAGGTTATCCAGAAAGAGGGCATGAAAGCCATCTTAAGGGTCACAAATACTGAAAGTGTTAAAGATGTTTTCAAAGAGGATAACGGTAAGCCAAAAGAAATTAATAATAAGAAGTAACTTGTAGTAGAGAACACCATTCTGGATTGAAATGATAGGTGTTTTATGACGCTTTATAGAATTGCTATCTAAAAATATGTTTTCTCACCCTAGATATTTTAGGTAATATAACCTTTATGATTGGAATTGAGACATTAGATGAATTTATCATCAGAAGACAAACTGATTTCTCCTATGCACAGGGTGAGTTATCTCGGCTGCTAAGGGACATTGGACTAGGCGCGAAGGTTGTCAATAGGGAAGTGAATAAGGCGGGATTAGTTGATATATTAGGCAGCGCAGGAACCACGAATATACAAGGAGAGGAAGTTAAAAAGCTCGATGTCTTTGCAAACAGAAGGTTTATCGCCGCCTTAAGATTAGGAGGACAGTGTTGTGGCATTGCATCGGAGGAAAATAAGGAATTCATCACATTTGATGATGAAATATCAAAGAATGCAAAATATGTTGTTTCTCTTGACCCATTAGATGGTTCTTCAAACATAGATGTAAATGTTTCTGTCGGCACCATTTTTTCAATTTATAGGAGTATTTCTCCTTTGGGGATGTGTACGATCGGTGATTTTCTACAAAAAGGGTCAGAACAGGCCGCCGCGGGCTATATCATATACGGCTCGTCTACTATGCTTGTTTACACAACGGGTAAGGGTGTTAATGGATTCACCTTAGACCCTTCGATTGGTGAATTTTGTCTTTCTCATCCAGATATGAAAATACCAACAACAGCAAAAACATATTCGATTAACCAGGGGTATTATTCTAGTTTTCCAACGGGGGTAAAACAGTATATCAACTATTGTGTTGAAGATGATATATCTACCGGACGTCCGTATTCATTAAGATATATCGGTTCGATGGTAGCAGATATACACAGGAATTTAATAACTGGAGGAATTTTTATTTATCCTGCAACAAAGGATTCCCCTTATGGGAAATTAAGACTTCTTTATGAATGCAATCCGATGTCTTATATCGTAGAACAGGCGGGGGGGATGGCATCGGATGGATTCAATCGAATCTTGAATAAAGAGGTTAATGAGTTGCATCAGAGAACTCCAATTTTTATTGGTTCGAGAGAAATGGTTTTAAAAGCGGAAGAATTTATGGGGGTTTATTCTTCTGAAAGCGGGGAAAAAAGAAAAGCAGTTTCTTGATTGATTGTCCTACATTGTGAATCGGCCATCCGGAAGCAGGATCATGATTTAGCTTATCTTCCATTCTCTTTACCTATTTCTCAGTTTTTCCAATTTTGGAAATAGTGTTTAGTCTCTAATTTCACGATAATTGGAATTCTTAAGCTACCGTAATTTCTTTGCTCAGATACACATTCTGGACTGCGTTGAGTAGTTCTATTCCCTCATTCATTGGCTTCTGAAAGGATTTCCTCCCGGTTATCAATCCCATTCCACCGGCCCTTTTATTAATTACTGCTGTATGCACTACTTCATAAAGATCATTTTTCCCGGATGCCCCCCCAGAGTTAATTAATCCCGAACGACCCATGTAACAATTAATTACCTGATAGCGATTCAAGTCAATTGGATGGTCAGAAGTAAGTTTTGTGTATACCCTTTCATCCGTTTTGCCGAAATTTAATGCTGTATAACCACCATTATTTTCGGCTAATTTTTGTTTAACTATGTCTGCTTCAATAGTAGCACTCAAGTGATTTGCCTGCCCTGTTAAGTCGGCTGAAAGGTGATAATCAGCGTCCTTAGTTTTAAAAGCCGGGTTTCTTAGATAAGCCCAGAGAATTGTTACCAAACCCAGAGTATGTGCGTAGCTAAATGCCTCGGTGATTTCCTGAATTTGGCGATGACTTTCGGGAGAACCATAATATATTGTTGCTCCTACGGAGATAGCTCCCATCTGAAATGCTTGATCGACATTGGCAAAGAGTATCTGATCATAAATATTTGGGTATGAAAGGAGTTCGTTGTGATTGATTTTGACAATGAACGGTATCTTGTGCGCATACCTTCTGGCAACTGATCCAAGTACACCTAATGTGGAAGCAACCGCGCTACATCCACCTTCGATTGCGAGTTTAACTATGTTTTCGGGATCAAAGTACATCGGGTTTGGCGCGAAAGAAGCACCTGCTGAATGCTCAATCCCTTGATCGACAGGTAGGATAGACAGATATCCGGTTCCCGCTAACCGACCGCTGTTGAAAAGCAACTGCATATTTCTCAATACTGGGTTTGGTCTGTCGGAGGGGATCAAGACTTCATCTATAAAAGATGGTCCGGGCAGATGTAACTGGCCCTTTGGAATAGTTTTACACTTATGGTCTAAGAGATAACTGGCCTCATTACCCAATATTCCGACGATGCTATCTATGTTGTCGTTAACCGTTATAGTTTGCTTTAATTTTGCCTTAGCCATTATTTGCCCCCCACCAATATTTTCTTATACAAATAAATAGTACATTACATGAAAAAAAATTCCATATTTAGGTTGTTCAAACAATTGGTAGGTGAAAAAAAGCGTCAGAAAAAATGAATAAAGTTATTGACTTAAGAATCTTAAAATATCATATCAGGTTGACTATGAACATCATAGTTTGTATCAATTTGTAACAGAATAAAGTAATCCCTTGTAATCATGCTTATCATTTAGGATTGAAATCCCCGGAAGCTCTTGGCCCCCTAAGAACTCTAGCAGTGCGCCTCCACCGGTTGAAATGTGCGTAATTTCTGAATCAAGAACCTCGGCTTTTCTTATTGCGGCTATGGTTTCACCGCCTCCCGCCACAGTTGTCGCTCCACGCCATGTAGCAAGAGCTACAGCTCGGGCAATGTGTGTGGTTCCCGCTGAAAAATCGTCAACTTCAAAAACTCCCAAGGGACCATTCCAGAAAATTACACCTTTTCCTTTTATGAAGGATGCATACTTTCCCACGGTTTTTGGCCCTATATCAAAACCATGAAGTTCTCCGGGTATTTCTTCATCAACCACCATGCAGGTTTTTCTTTTTTCAAAACCCTCTGCAACAACGTGGTCAGTAGGCAGCAGTATTTTATCTCCGTAAATTTTTAAGGCTGTCTTTGCCCAGTCTAACATGTCGTCTTCAGTAATTGAACGTCCTACGTTAATACCCATGGCTTTGAGAAATGTGTAGGCTACTCCTCCACCAATTAAAACTCTATCTGCCTTTTCGAGGAGATTCTTAACAGCGTTGATCTTGTCCTTGATTTTTGCTCCACCAACTATGACTACAAATGGGTGGTCGGGAGTCTCTCGGATTGTCGTTAGGAACCTCAATTCCTTATCTACTAGGAAACCTGCTAGTCTTAGGTCAAAGAAAGATGCCATTCCAAAGGTTGAGGCGTGCTTTCGATGGGAGGTGCCAAACGCATCATTTACATATATGTCTGCCAGGGACGCTAGTCTCTTTGAAAATTTCTTATCATTTTCATCCTCTTCCTTATGGAATCTAAGATTATCCAGAAGTAAAACGTTCCCTTTCTTGAGCTTATCTACCGTAGCGTTTACATCTTCACCAATTACCTTTCCCATAAATTTCACTGGCTTTCCCAAGAGTTCAGATAGCCTCACTGAAATAGGCTTTAATGAAAGGCTTGATATTTCCATGCCCCTCGGTCTTCCAAGGTGAGAGCCAAGAATTACTTTTGCTCCTCTTTCAATCAAGAAATCAATCGTGGGTATTGCTCTTCTAATTCTGTAATCCTCACTGATTGCGCCATCTTTTATGGGAACGTTAAAATCCACCCTCACGAATACACGCTTGTTATCAAAGTCAGATTCTGATAGGTCGGAGATTACCAGCTTATCCACTATTTGCTATGTCCTATGAACTGGATTAAGTCAACCACCCTCGATGAATATCCATATTCGTTGTCGTACCAACCCATGACTTTAACAAGGTTACTATCTACAACACTGGTGAGTGGTGAATCGAAGATCGCAGAGTGTGGATCGCCAATGAAGTCTGCTGAGACTAGTTCTTGGTCGACGTACCGTAAATAACCTTTAAGTTCTTCGGCAGATGCCTTCTTAAATTTTTCGTTGACTTCCTCGACCGAGGTAGTTTTTCCCACTTCACAACTAAAATCAACCATTGAAACGTCGGCTGTTGGCACCCTCATTGCAACTGCACTAAGCTTTCCCTTTAGTTCGGGGAATATCAACTCAATAGCCTTTGCGGCGCCAGTACTCGTCGGTATTATGGATAATGCAGCCGCGCGCGCTCTTCTTAGGTCCTTATGCGGGGCGTCCAAGATTCTCTGGTCATTGGTGTATGAATGTATTGTTGACATCTCACCTCTCTTTATTCGGAAATTATCATGGAGAACTTTTACGAGCATCCCGAAGCAGTTAGTCGTGCATGATGCGTTCGATATTATGTTATGTTTTGAATGATCATATAGATGGTGATTCGCACCCATGACCGTTGTAAAATCAACTTCACCGCTTGCGGGAGCAGTGATTATTACCTTCTTCACAGAACCGCCAAGATGAGCTGATGCGGCCTCCTTTGTCCTAAAAATTCCGCTCGCCTCTGCAACTAATTCCGTTCCAACATCCTCCCAAGGGATGTTCGCGGGATCCCTTTCTGTAAAGACTCTTATGTTATTCCCATCGACTATTATATGACCGTTTTCAGTTTTGACTTCTCCCTTATACGGGCCAAAAATCGAGTCATATTTAAAAAGGTGGGACAGGACCTTACCATCGGTTATATCATTAATACCAACAAATTCTATATCCTTCCTTTGAAGGCCTATTCTGAGAATGTGTCTACCGATCCTTCCAAAACCATTTATGCCTACCTTAATCGACATTGTGAAATTCCTCCGATAACCAATCGATAATCACTAAAATACCCTTGGATACAAGGTACCTTTTCATGACATTTGAGTCAAGATTTTCAGTGAATTTTTGAGTTTGTGCCGTCCGTACGCTTTCTGGAGAAATAATCAAACTTGTAATTGTAATAATTTCCAGATATTTTCACTTCGCATGGACAAGAAAAAGGTTGCTGTGCTCGGAGCAAGTGGGTATACGGGTAGCGAACTGTTGCGCTTTCTACTGATTCACCCAAATATTGAGATAACATACTTAACGGCGGATAAACACTCGGGCAGGAAGATTTCGGATGTTTTTCCGCATTTGACGGGGTTAATTGATCTAGAACTTCAGCCTCTCGATCTCAACTTAATTCCACAAGACCTGGATTTTGTTTTTTGTGCACTTCCGCATGGCAAGTCTGCGTCAATCATTAAGGAGTTGTTAAGCAGAGGGCTCAATATCGTGGATTTAGGGGCAGACTTCAGGCTCAGTCACGAGAATTATAGGAAATGGTATGGTGATCATCCTTGTCCGGAGCTCCTACCGCAAGCTGTCTATGGAATTTCTGAGCTGAATAAGGCTGAGATTGCCAGGGCAAGGCTTATAGCTAACCCAGGTTGTTATCCTGAGTCCGCAATCCTGGGTATAGCACCGGTACTTAAAAACAAATTAATAGAGGATGACTCCATAATCATAGATTCCAAATCGGGTGTTTCGGGTGCTGGCAGGTCCCCTGATTTAGCATATCACTTTTGCGAGGTTAATGAGGGTGTCAGAGCATATAAGATTGGGGAGCATCGTCACAAACCAGAAATAGATGAAGTCTTATCGAAATATTCAGGACTTGATATTGAGGTTACATTTACACCTCATTTAATTCCAATGGATAGGGGAATACTTTCGACTATCTATGTAAGACTCAAAGAAGAGGTTACTACAAAAGAGTTGTTAGACATTTATGGCAATTTCTATGATGGTCAAAGATTTATAAGGATCAGAAACGAAAACAATTATCCAGCGACTGGCGAGGTGAGGGGATCTAACTTCTGTGATATTGGAATTAAATCAAATCCGATGAACAAGACGGCTATTATTATTTCTGTTATAGATAATCTGGTTAAAGGAGCATCCGGTCAGGCCATTCAAAATATGAACGTTATGATGGAATTTGAAGAATCACTGGGGCTTGATTTCCCGCCGGTTTTTCCGTAGGGAGTCAGTGCAAGTTGTCGAGTTGACCAAAGTTATAGGGTAACTCATTTTGGGCTCATTTTATTGTCGATTAGCGGTAATGGATTATGCCTCGTGGTGGAGTAATGATAAATTTCAGGTTGGGGGATGGTGGTTATGTCGTTCTGAATTCGTTTCAGACTCTGAGCTCTGATTTACTTCTAGGCACTTATCTTTTTAACTAGCTCACTCTTTTTAACTTGTCTTATCCTCTCCACAATCCGGGGCAGAACCTCAAGAACCCTGTCAACATCCTTCTCTTCATTAAACCTACCAAAGCTGAATCTAATCGACGACGACGCTTGTTGCTTGGATAAACCCATAGCGAGGAGAACGTGGGATGGATCAACATTTCCTTCAGAGCATGCAGAACCTGTCGATACAGCTATTCCTTCTAAGTCAAGGTTGATGACCAGTGACTCTCCCTCCACGTCTTCAAAACTTAGATTTAGTGTGTTAGGAAGCCTTTTCTCAGGATGACCATTTAGCTTTAGACAATCGATTTTATCTGTAATTCCGTTATGAAGTCTATCTCTCATCCCCTTTATCCTGACTTCTGACTTCTGACTCTTCAGTTCTTCTTTAACAATCTCGCATGCCTTTCCGAACCCCACAATCGCCGGTACATTCTCAGTACCAGAACGCCTTCCTCTCTCCTGTCCTCCGCCGTGAATAAATGGATCTATTCTTAGCCCGGTTTTTATGTATATTGCACCAACACCTTTGGGTCCGTAGATTTTGTGGGATGATACCGAAAGCATATCGACAGAGATATCATTCAAGTTAATATCCATCTTCCCAAGTGCTTGTATTGCATCGGTGTGAAAAATGATTCCTTTTTCCTTGACTAAAGCTGCAATTTCATTGATTGGCATTACCACACCGGTTTCGTTGTTGGCGAACATTACTGAGACAAGAATAGTTTCGTCTGTTATCGATTCTCGAAGCTCATCCAGATCAATGAGGCCATGGTGATCTACCCCAAGAAGGGTTAGTTTGAAACCATGATTGCCCAGGAACCTAAAGGTTTCAAGGATTGATGCATGTTCAATCTCCGTAGTAATTAAATGGTTGCCCTTCTCTTTTAGGGCAAACGCCGCTCCAATTATTGCAGAATTGTTGCTCTCGCTTCCGCCTGATGTAAAAACAATCTCTTTAGGCTTTGTACGGATGAGCTCCGAAACCCGCTCCCTAGACTCATCCAGTGCCGCCTTTGCCTTGCTTCCATACGAGTGTATGCTTGAAGGGTTGCCATAATACTCTCGCATGTAAGGAATCATCGATTCCAGGGCGCGGGGATCCATCGGCGTTGTTGCATTATAGTCAAGGTAAATAAGGCTCATCTTCACTTTGTTTTGACAATCTTTAAGATCCTGTTTTCTTCTTTAGTTTCTTTAAGTTCGTTTTCTAAAGTTCTAATTCTTTCTTCAAGGTTGTTTACTTGTTCTACCAGCGATTGCAACATAAGTGCTTCCGGGTCTGGCAATTTATTGTGCTCAAGCCCTGAATAAACCGGAAATTCTTCCTTTGTGACTATTTTCCCGGGGATTCCGACGACCGTAGCATTTGGAGGTACGTCTTTGATTACAACGGAGTTTGCTCCGATTTTACTGTTATTCCCAATCTTGAGTGGACCTAAAATTTTTGCGCCTGCGCCAATAGTAACATTATTTTCAATCGTTGGATGACGCTTTCCCCTGGTGAAGCTGGTACCGCCAAGAGTAACTCCGTGATATATAGTCACGTTGTCTCCAATCTCAGACGTTTCTCCTATCACAACGCCCATCCCATGGTCGATAAAGAAGCTATTCCCGATTTTCGCGCCGGGATGTATCTCAATACCCGTGGTAAATCTAGATAGATGCGATAAGCATTTGCCGATCAGTTTCATTCTTTTTTGCCAAAGCCGATGTGCTAAGCGATGAAAAAATATTGCTTGAAATCCGGAGCATGTGAATATGACTTCCAATTTAGTCCTTGCGGCTGGATCCCTTTCAAATACTGCCCTAAAATCCGATTTGATTTCTCTGATAATCCCCATATCGTATCCTGTGAATAAAAATAAGAAACAAAGGAATGCAAGTCAAGGTGGCAAGGGGTGACTACATGATATCCGGTCTATTCGTAACTATTCCATTTATTCCTAGATCTTTCATCCATTGAGCCCTTTTTTCGCTGTCTACAACCCGGGTAAATAAAAAAAGACCACTCCTCTGTGCTTCTTTCACCAGGCCTTTACTGATGAAGACGTGAAATGGTGCAATAGCATCGGCGAGAGATTCCCTGCCGGAATTTATTGAAGTACAGGAGAAAACCGTGATTAGACAGGTTCTTATACCGCCTTCCAGAGTTTTCACGTTTTTGAGGAATTCCCGGTTCCTAGATATAATGAATACGTCATCTAACAGATTATATTCTTTGATCAGGTTTATAGCCTTTTTCCCCGTTCCTCGCTCCTTTATTTCAATCGCGAATTTTGTTTTTTTTACGCCAACTTCGATTACTTCTTTTAAGGTTGGTATCTTTTCACCTTTTCCGGCATCGAGTTTCTTTAGTTCCGCGAGTGTCATATCTTTAACATAACCACGTCCGTTTGTAGTCCTATCGACAGTACTATCATGAATAACCACAAGATGCCCGTCTTTAGACATCCTGACATCGAGTTCTATCATATCGGCTTTCATGTCAAACGCCAGTATAAATGATCGAAGAGTATTTTCGTGTTCATATGCGCTCGCACCGCGATGGGCTATCTTGAAGAATTTATGTTGGAGTGAATAATTCATATGTTATAAGCAAAGAGTGTTAAGAATCGTTGTCATAGGATCAATAATTAGTAGAATGATAGCTCTATGAAGTGTTCGTTTAAAACCTATTTTCTTGTTCTCAGGACACATCAATGGGTAAAAAATCTATTGGTTCTTGCTCCTCCCTTTTTTGGCGATGTGTTGTTTTCAAATCTTGACATTTTTTTAATGATGGTTCAAGCATTCATAGCCTTTTCTTTTGCCTCTTCCACCGTTTATATAATAAACGATATTTTCGATAAGCAAGAGGACATTGCTCATCCTGCTAAGAAATTTCGCCCAATTGCTTCGGATACGCTAGATAATAGATCTGCATTAATTTTGGCCTGTTTGACATTTATCGTATCGATAGTGCTCTCACTAAGTTTCGATAAATCTTTTATCTTTTTTCTTATAGTCTATCTTTTTCTTAACATTGCGTACTCGCTGTTTCTTCAGTACATGGTGTTCGTTGATGCCGTCAGCATTGCTATCGGTTTCTTGCTGAGGGTTGAGGCCGGAGGAGCTGCTTCTTCGGTTAATGTCTCATCGTGGCTTATAATCATGACCGTAATACTCTCTCTACTCCTCGCATTTGGAAAGAGGCGTTTTGAGCTTGGATCGCAAGAAGGAGAAAATAGATTCAGGGAGGTTCTAGCACGATACAAGGCGGTGCATCTTGATCTGATTTTGGTATTCCTCGGGATAGCTGCAATCGTTTCCTATTCTCTCTATTCTTTTAGCAGGGGGACTTGGGGGTTTTTGATGACAATTCCGTTCGTATGCTTTGGCGTCATCCGTTACCTGTATTTGGTAAAAACTTTGAAAATGGGTGATCCCACAGAGTCCTTTTTCAATGACAAATGGCTATTGGTTTGTGTTTTAATTTGGTTTTTGATTACTTTTATCATCATTTATATTTAGGATTTCCATGGCTTCTTTGGATAAAGCTTCGCTCAGACCGCCTTGTAAAGCCTTTTTAGCGTGCCGTTTTGCTTTGTCATTGTTACCGAGGTTGAAGTAAACTTTCGCAAATAGTAGATCTGCCTTTGGATAATACCGATATATCTCAAAGGTCTTTTCTAGGTATCTTGCCGCTATTCTATATTCTGAGTCTGAGTTTGTTAATTCACCCTTTATGTAGTGTAAAAGACCCATGTGATAATATGGCCTTCCGTAAGTTGGATCATACTTTAAGGCTTTCCCAAACCACCTCTCCGCATTTGCATAATCTTCTTTATTGAGATATAGGACTCCCAGATTTGTTGCAGTAATTGCCCTACCTCTATTTGAGTCACTGACACTTGGATCAAGGGCTATTTCATATTGCTTTATAGCGCCATCGGTCCTGCCAGCTTTTTCCAGTGCATATCCATAATTCGAATGCGGTAGTGCATGATAATATGATTTGAATGCAGTGTCTTTCCAGAGTGACAAATTATCTTTCCACACGTACTGTCTTTGAAGAGTAAAAAATAGATAGATTGAAATTAATATTATGATCGGCGCAAAGGCGATCTTCTTTTTGCCAATTCTTTTCGCCACTTCAAATAGTAGATAACCGACAATCATGCAGTAACCTGCCGATGGAATATATAGGTATCTCTCTGCTAGGGGTGCGGAGGCTAAATTTGTGACTGAAACAATAGCCGATGGTGCAAGTGTTACGAAAATCCAGATCACAAAGAAGGCAATTAAACCTTTCCCCTGTTTTATGGAGATCACGGCGACGACGAATAACAGCAAAATCGTCGTTATTGAGAAAATGAAGTAGTAGAATTCGTCTGGTACCGAAGTAATAAAAGCATTGAAATCGAAGGGGAAAACCAGTTTGCTAATATAGAAAAAGAAAGAGCTTGAAAGGACCTTAAGCGTTTTAATTATGTTGAAAAAATAATATTTACCTTCTGCTATCTGATGGATATTTTCATCCGTAACTTCAATAGGATTAATGTATGCCCTTCCCCGCAAGTATAAGTAAAGCAGGGCAAGCGAGATGTAAACTGTGTATCGTAATATGTTGTATGGATTTCTTATCCTTCGGGTTAAGAGGTCGAACGAAATCACCACAACCGGGAACGATAAAGCGACTTCTTTCGAAAGAAGAGAAAGGGAAAAGCTGAGCGCCGTCAGTATCAGAAGCGAAATGGTATGATAAGATTCAATATGAAGGATTAATGCAAGGATGAAAAAAATGCTGCAGAGAATATCAGTCCTTCCCGCTATCCAGGAGACCGATTCTACATGCATCGGATAGACCGCGAAGAGTAGGGCGGTGAAAAAGGATATAGATTCTTTTCCTTCTACTGAAAACTTCGCAAAAATGAGAAGCAGTAAAAAGTAAAGAAGCATTGTGGAGATAGAATTGAGTAGGAGATTACTCAGGTGGAAACCGAAAGGATTTATTCCCCATAACTCACGGTCTGTAACGATTGATACATAGATTATGGGTCTAAAGTAGCGTTGGGTTTTGTTCTGTTTTGCCTCAGGGAATAATATGTTGTTAATACGTGATGCTTTAAAACTATGATAGCTCTTTTGAATAACCTCAATATCATCCCATACAAAATCGTTTCTGAGTGAGGGCGAGTATAAAAAAAAGGAAATTAGAAATAACAGTAAAGCAGCCGTCGCTTTATTTGTGATCAGGTTCATTTAATAGATTATATCATTTTGGTAATTGCGAAATAGCAGGGATAATCTCGAATAGCTTAATAATTCCCAGCACCAGGGTTTCTCTATACATGTCGTTGCGAGCCGAGACCATTACGTTCTCATTCCTTATGTTTCATCCGTGCGGGGTTGGAAAACCCCGCCTATCTTTATTGATGACGGTATTTATTATGGATAGTCGGGACATTCCTGTCCCGATGGGTTTCCATGTCATCGATCTTTTGGACGACGTGAACGGTCTTCCAAAAATTGCGTTAAGAGGATCAATGTCATAGTCAGTCGTGCCGAACTCGTTTCAGCATCTTTTGCTTGCTTTAGATCCTGAAATATATTCGGGATGACCGATGCGGGGTAGCTTGATTTAAGTTTGTTTTGTAAGATTCGACGTGAAAATAGATTTTATTAAAAAAGTTAATAGTAGTGGTCAGCCTGTAAAACGACCTAGTATTGTCTTTGACAGACACGTAATTTCCTAACGGAACAGATCTTCTTCTGGTTTCCTTATAAGCTCTTTTGCGCCAAGGCCACCATGGTCGTACTCTAATCCTCTAACTATTACGACTGGTGTGGCTCCAACTTTTTTCATGACTAGACCTGCTGCTCCTGCAATTTCATCAGCAACCGCCACAATTGTCGCGTTCAGTTCGTATCCCTTCGAGTCCTTTTGTCCCCTGTAATCTTTCAGAGGTTTTATACCCCAACAACCGATCGCTATTTCGGTAAGCCCCATCCGCCATGGTCTTCCTACGGTATCCGTGATGATAACTGCTATATCTATTCCAAATCTATTTTTAAACGTTTCTACGATGCTTTTCGCAGAAGCATCCGGATCCTTTGGGAGCAGGGTAACTTTATCACCACCAGACACATTAGAGGCATCTACTCCGGCATTGGCGCAAACTATGCCGTGTCTCGTTTCCACAATCAATTTTCCTTTTTCAAATTTGCCCTTTTCCATTTTAACAATTCTCTTTGTTTCTCCCAATATTATTTCGATTATTTTCGGGTCTTTACCGAGTTCTTTTCCTACGCTAATTGCGAAGGATGTCGGAGTTATATTATCAACCTTTACCAACCTGTTCTCGGCCTTAGAAATAATCTTTTGAGCTATCGCTAATATGTCTCCATTGCGTAATTGAACTTTCTCTTTTGTTATTGCCCTGGAGATTTTTCCAACCAGGTTGTCTCCTGGTTTTATTTCGGGTAAGCACTTAATTGGAATTATTGAGATGCAATTATCGTCTGATTTCATTTTATAATTGTGTTTAAATTTTGAATTTTACTTTATTTGAAATTTTATGCCAAAAATGGAATTTTTAATTTTGAGATCTTATTAATTTCAGGTTTAAATGGCTTATGTTTGGTTTTATTGAAGGTGAATTGAGATACGACCACACCATTAAGGGGTTCGTCATGATTTTGTTAGCTTTTTCCCTGATTTGCCAGTACTGTGTTACCTAAATCGGAGAATAGATATTAAACAACTGAAACAAATTAAAGATTCAGCTCTTCTGTGTTTTTGAAGGATGGGAAAATGGAAACGATAATTGAAAGACTAATGCATTGGTCGGAAATACAGCCTCAAAAGATTGCCCTTCAAATAAAACTTCCAGCGGGCTATGAGCGTATCACTTATCGTGAGCTATGGGAAAAGTGTCGAAGTGTAGCAAAAGAATTAAAATCTTCAGGTCTCAAGCCTGGGGACCATGTTTGTCTTTACGGTGAAAACGGCCCGGGATGGGCTATCTCCTATTTTGCAATACATATTTCGGGTGGGGTGATTGTTCCTCTGGATGCTCAATTGGGTGCAAGAGATTCATTAAATATTATAGAGTATTCGGACTCTAAAGCTATAATTGCAGATAATTCCCATCTTGCTCAGCTAGAAACGCTTTTCCAGGACGAAGAGAACGAAGTAAAGCTCTTTTCTATTGAGAAACTGAGTGCACTGTCGAAATCGAATGACAGAAGTGACGTATATAATCATGACCCAAGTGACACGCAGACGATTGTGTTTACCTCTGGAACCACCGGTGAGCCAAAGGGGGTGATGCTAACATGTGAAAACATTATGAGTAATATTCAAGCGCTCGTAAGATTCACCGAGGTTTCATCGAGTGACAACGTATTGAGTATATTACCCCTTAATCACGCTTATCCATGCATTGCTGGGTTACTTTCACCACTTTTCGCAGGGGCGACCGTTACTTTTTCTCATTCTCTTAAAAGCCTTGATTTATTTGATGCGATGAAGGAAACTGGTGTGACGGTTTTTCCCGGTGTGCCAAAATTATTTACATTGCTTGATCGGGAGATCTTTAATAGAGTAAAATCATCGCCTATCTTTTCAAGGATTATCTTCTGGATTCTGTACACATTCGCTGCCTGGGTTAGAAAAACGACCGGGATACGTATAGGAAAATTAATTTTCAAAAGGATTCATGGTCCTTTTGGTGAAAGATTTCGCTTCTTCGCAAGTGGTGGAGCAAAGCTTGATCCTAAAGTGTCCGAACATTTTTTAAACCTTGGATTTCTTCTAGTTGAGGGATATGGACTCACCGAAACATCGGCGGTTAGCACGCTTACCCCTCTGAAAGCGCCTAAATCCGGGACTGCGGGCATACCCATTCCAGGAGTTGAAATCCGTATAGATTCTCCAGATTCAGAAGGTGTAGGAGAAATATGCATAAAGGGCCCCAATCTCATGAAGGGTTATTATAAGAACGAAAAAGCGACAAAAGAGGTTTTGAGTGATGGGTGGTTTCATACTGGGGATCTTGGAATGATAGATTCTGATGCGAATATTTTGGTAACAGGTAGGGTAAAAGAGGTAATAGTTCTATCTTCAGGTAAGAACATTTACCCGGAAGAAGTTGAGAAGCTTTATGAAAAAATTCCATTTGCTAAGGAGCTATGTGTTCTTGCTTCATACGATGATAGCGGATTTGTTAAGGGCTTACGAATGGTTGTTGTTCCTGATGATCAGGAGCTTATATCAAGAGGGGTGTTCAATAAACGTGATCGCATAAGCTCTGAAATTACCATGAGGGGGGCCAGTCTTCCCACATACATGCGTATAACGGAGCTTGAGCTAGATGATGATCAACTCCCCAGAACGATGCTCGGAAAGATCAGGAGGAGCGAGGTTGAGAGACACTTGAGAGAACGACAAATGGTTATTCCAACGGAGGAAATTTCACTTACTCCTGAAGAAAAAGAGCTTATGCAAGCGCCGTCATCGGTCAGATTCTTAAAAAGGCTTCAAGAAGTCGCAAAAGTAAGTGGCCCCTTCTTTCCAAGTCAAGAGCTTTCTATAGACCTAGGACTCGACTCGCTTACACTGGTTCAAATCACGGTTGTATTAGAAAACGAGTTTGGATTGCAGTTAAAAGAGGAAGATCTTCCCAACATTAGAAACATTGGGGATGTTCTAAAACTAATCAGGGGAGTGCGCGCTTCTAAAATAGAAGAACCAGACGCCCTTCTAAAAACACTTTTTCAACCTCCGTCTAAACCCCTTGACGAGGTATTCAATATCAAGCGCGGCGTTTTTAAAAGAATCGTTATGAGAATTGTCCAGATGGTAGTCTTCATTGTTGTCAAGGCTATATTCAGGATGAGAATTGAGGGGACGAATAAAATTCCCAAAGAGGGCCCAGTCCTATTATGTCCAAACCACCAAAGCTATATTGACCCAATTGTCATTGTCGCCGTGCTCCCAGGTTGGATTCTTGACCGGCTCTTGCTTACCGGTTTTAGTGAGCTATTCAAGAAGGCCCCCCTTTCCTGGCTGGTTCGTCCATTGCGTGTAATACCGATTGGAAGCACTGATACATTTGGGGATTCTCTCGAACTTACTTACGATGGCCTCAAACGCGGAATGGCCCTTTTACTTTTCCCCGAGGGACGTCGTACACCAACGGGAGGCATTATGCCGGCCAGAATGGGTGTAGGCATCCTAAGCGTTGAGGCTCGAGTACCTATAATCCCAATCCTTATAGAAGGTGCCGCCAACACGCTTTCCCCTCTTCATCCAGGGTTTAGATTTGCAAAGGTAAACATTGTCGTAGGTGACCCGATAGAACCACCCGAAGAAGAGAATCATTCGAGGGAACTATACCAAAACGCCTGTGAGAGATGGAAAGAGGCAGTTGAAGAACTTGAAAATCGATTTAGGCGCGATCTTGAGAAGAGTAAAGAATAGACTTAATAGGGACGAATGAAACAGAATATTATATCGATCAAGTACGATCATTAAGTCGATCAATTTGATCTGCAAGAACCTCTGCAACGTGTCTTGGTTTTCTCCCGGTAAAATGTTCAATCTGCTGTTTGCATGACACGCCAGTTACAGCTATGACGGTGTCCGTAGTTGACTCGCGTACTGCCGGGAAAAGCCTGTCTTCGCCAATGGATTCTGAAATTTTATAGTGTTCCTTTTCATATCCGAAGCTGCCCGCTAAACCGCAACAACCGGCACCGCTCTCTGTGACTGAACAGCCGGCCAATTTAAGAAGCTCGATTGATGCTTCAATCCCCACAAGTGCCCTTTGATGACAATGTCCATGAAAAAACACCGAGGGACCAAGCGATTTCCAAGATATGTTAAGAAATTTAGTTCTTTCATTTTTCGATAGATACTCATCAAGAAGATAGGAGTTCTCGGCAAGGTTTTTTGCATCATCATTACCAGGCAATAAATCAGGGTATTCATCGCGAAAGGTCAATATGCAGCTAGGTTCGGTTCCGATGACGGGTATCCCCTGCCTGATGTATGGCGAAAGTAACTCGGCGTTATTCTTTGCACAAGAGCGAGCCGGTTTAATTAATCCCTTACTAAGCATGGGTCGACCGCAACAAACCCTTTTGGTTACCAGGATTACTTCGAATCCCATCGCTTCGAGTAATTTTACAGCTGCTTTTCCAATCTGTGGGTAATAAAAAGATACCCATGTGTCATGAAAATATATGACCTTGTTAAGAGTAGTCGTTTTTTTTGCTCTATTATAAAACCAATCGACAAACTTATCACGACTGAATCCCGGCAGTTCTCGGTCCGGATGAATTCCCAGACCGCTTAAAATCAGGCGCGTGAAACGATTTTTAATAAGCGGGTTGGCGATGACTGAGAATGGAGCAGAGCATCGACTGAACTCGTGAACGTATCCAAAAAAAAGATCGCGAAAGGTTCTTCCATGAGCCTCGTGGTAATTAGCCAGGAATTCCATTTTCATTTTTGCTACATCCACGCTCGAGGGGCATTCCCTCTTGCAGGCTTTACATTCCAGACACAGGTCAAAGACCCTATGCATCTGGTCACTTTTCATTTCCTCGAGGGGCATTCTTCCGGACAAGACGGCTCGAAGCGCGTTTGCACGTGCCCTGGTTGTATCCATTTCATCTTTGGTGGACATGTAGGATGGACACATGATGCCTTCTCCTATTTTTCTGCAGACCCCCTGCCCATTGCACATTTCGACTGCACGGAGGAAACCTCCGTCGGAAGACCAGTCCAAATAGGTCCTTATCTCATGGGTCCTATAGCTTTGGTCATATCGTAGATTATCGACGGGTGACGATGCGTTGACTACCTTCCCAGGATTGAGTCTGCCCTCGGGATCAAAGGCTGCCTTGAGATCACACATCGCCCCGTAAATTTCCTTTCCGAATAGCATCTTATTCAGGTAACTGCGTTGTATCCCGTCCCCATGTTCGCCACTCATGACCCCGCCATAACGAATGGCCAATTTTAGAGCCTCGTCTGTTAATTCCTTCATAACGCTAACGCCATCTTCCGTCTTTAGATTGACAAGAGGTCTCACGTGGAGGCAGCCTGCACTTGCATGACCATAAAAACCGGCTTCAGTACCCAGACGATTTATGATTTCTAGGATGTCCCGTACATAACCGGCTAAGTTTTCAACTGGAACGGATACATCCTCGATACATGGGATCGGTTTATAGTCTCCGCGCTTGCTCATGAGGAGTCCCAATCCCGCCTTGCGGATGGACCAAAAATTAGCTTGAGCTGCTTGTGTAAGCGCTTTAGTTATTGAGGTATTAATTTTGTGGAATCTCAAATGATCGATTAGATTACTGGTCTTCTTTTCAACTTCATTAACGGTATCTCCATAAAACTCAACGGCGAGAACAGCAGCCGGGTCCCCCTCTAAAAAAGAGAGAAGCGAAGAGTAACCTCTGTGACCTTTTGTCAAACTGATTAACATTCTATCAATCAATTCTATTGCAGAGGGGTTTTGTACAAGTATTAATGGCACCGTTTCCATTGCTTCAACCAGGTTGTCAAACTGGAGCAGGACAAGGCCTGTGTGTAATGGTAGAGGTACCAATTTCAGTGTGAACTCCGTCGCCACTGCCAGAGTGCCTTCGGAACTGGCAAGAAGTTGCGCTGGATTAAAATTGTTGTCTAAAAGATATGGAAGACTATAACCTGAGGCTCTTCTCCAATGTTTTGGGAAATCGTTACGAATAGTGTCACGGTAACGCTCACGTAGAGATATAAGGGATTTATAAAGACGTCCTTCCGTACTTTGTTGACTTGCCTTTGCACGTAAACCGGATTCATCTAATGGACTGAAATTAATAACTGTAGCGTCGGAGAGAACAGCTTTCGCTCCCATTAAATTGTCTCCCGCCATTCCATAAAGAATCGAGTGTGCACCAGTTGCGTTATTGCCAATTACTCCTCCTACTGTAGCTATCCTTGCTGTGGAGGGATCTGGACCAAACATTAAATTGTGCCGTTTTAAGTGGTTATTTAGTTGTTCTAGATATATTCCTGGCTCTACTCGTACAGTACTTGTTTCTTCATCCAATTTAATAAATTTGTTCAGGTACCGGGAGAAATCTATCACCAATGCATTGCCGACGGCCTGCCCAGCTAGACTCGTACCTCCTCCGCGTGGGAGGATGGGGGTTTTATATGCAAATGCAATTTCGGTCGTTTTTATTACATCATCTATGGATCTCGGTATAACTACTCCAACTGGCTCAATCTGATAATTGCTTGCATCTGTGCTGTAGAGGACCCGACTAAATGCATCAAAGAGGACTTCCCCTTTTATGTCTGCTCTGAGCGTTGCCTCAATTTCTCTTGAAAGAGAATGACTGGTCATCACTATTTCAATTATTATAAATAAGAAACGACGGGACGTATATTTATTGGACAGTCTACCCTATGAGATTTTAGACGACTTCCCAGTTCGGGTAGGTCACGAGTCTTGCTCGTGACTATTGCTTAGCCCACCAGCAAGACTGGTGGGCTACCCGTATGGCGGACAGGAACCCGTGGCTACCCTTATTCGAATTAATTCCTGAAAAAGAAAGGTTTCTCCTTAAAGTCGACTCGAATGAAGAGACCGTTTCTTTATTCATTATCTTAAAGTTTCGTAGAAAAAGATGTTGGTTTAAGATGGCTTTGATATTTCTGTGTTTCCCTCAAATCTATGGTTTTAACTTAGCTATGTTAACTCAGATCTTCTTCATCTCTACCAAATAATTTCAATATACCATAAGTCGTATTTCTCTGTGCAGGTATTCTTCCGATTTCTTTTGTTAGTCTTTGAAATTCTTCCGGTGGAAAATACTGCCCGTGATTTGCCCCTGCGGCCCGTGAGATATGCTCTTCCATCAGTGTGCCACCAAAATCATTTGCACCTGCGGTTAATGAGAACTGTGCGAATTCGGGGCCCTGCTTAACCCATGAAACCTGTATATTGTTTATCCAGCCCCGAAGCATAAGCCTGGATACACCATACATCTTTAATTGATCTAGATCTGTTGGCCCCGGGTTAACTTTACCCTTAGAGTGTTGAAATAACCTTGTGTTCCAAGGAATGAACCGAAGGGGTACGAACTCGGTGAAGCCACCTGTTTCTTTTTGTATATCTCTAAGGATGCCTAAATGCCTTGCCCAGTGATATGATTTATCGACGTGTCCGTACATTATCGTTGATGTAGTTCTCATACCAGCCTTATGTGCCTTTCTCACGACGTCGATCCAGGTTTGTGTAGGTATCTTCCTGGGAGCGATTACGGTCCGTACTTCCTCATCCAGGACCTCCGCGGCGGTACCGGGGAAGGTATCATGACCTGCTTCCTTTAGCATTTCGATAAAGTCTTCTTCACTTATGTTAAGGGTCTTTGCGCCATAATAAATCTCAAAGGGTGAAAACGCATGTGTATGCATCTGGGGTACTGCCTTTTTTACGGATTTTATCAATTCGACATAAAAATTTCCATCGATATCTGGATGCATACCGCCCTGCATACATACTTCGGTCGCGCCGTTTTCCCATGCCTCTATTGTTTTTTGCGCGATTTCCTCCATTGTTAAAAAGTAAGCCCTTTCATCTCCTTCGGGAGCCATGAAGTTACAGAATCCGCAATAGGTATTGCAGATGTTTGTAAAGTTAATGTTTCGGTTGATCACATATGTTACGATATCCCCGACGTCTTCTTTTCTGATTTCGTCGGCCGATATCGCCAATGCCGAGATTTCATCCAAGTCTCTAATATTAAAAAGGTGTTCCCCTTCATTTACCGAAATTTCCTCTCCTTTAAAGGCCTTATCTATTATTGATGCGGTCTTCCCGTTTACTTTCGACAGTAGCGCGTCAATGCCTAGAGTCCTGTTTTCGTCGATCCTTTTTATTGCGTCTTTAATTTGTTCCATTTTCAACCTCCTGCGATATCACAAATCCGCTCTTGTCGACAAAATTGCGTATGCGTTCGAGAACAGCTTTGCTTATGAATTCTTCGTTTATAAATTCAGGATAAACTGGGAGCCTTTCTTCTATTTTGAATCCAACTTCATCGCATAGACTCTTCATTTTCTTTATATGCGGCCATGGAGCCTCAGGGTTTACGTAGTCGATTGTAACTGGAGATACACCACCCAAATCGTTTATACCCGCAAAAATGAATAGTGGATAAGTCTCGGGATTTATATTTGGCGGGATTTGTATATTCATGTTATCTCCGAAAATGAGCCTTGATATTGCCACAGTCTTAAGCATTTCAACGAAGCCTGGGGGCGGATAATTCTGCATAATGATTCCATGCTTTGGACTGAAATTTTGTATTATTATTTCTTGAATATGACCATATTCGTCCGAAAGACCCTTTAATGCATAGAGCGAATCAATTCTTTCTTCCCATGTTTCACCGATGCCAACCAATATTCCGCTAGTCCAGGCAATTCTTAACTCTCCAGCCAGTTCCATTGTCCTCATTCTGAGCTTAGGAACCTTGTCAGCCGAGCGGTAGTGCGCTTGGCCTTTCTTCAGTAGTCTTGGGCTAATGTTTTCAAGCATGAGCCCCATGCTTGGATTCGACTCTCTGAGGGCTACAAGCTCATCCCAAGTCGCCAATCCAAGGTTAGAATGAGGGAAAATTTTCTCCCTTAGTGCCACCTCACACATCGCTATCAGATATTCTGCAGTTGTCTTGTAGCCAATCTTGCCAAGGGCTTCACGATAAACAGGGTAGACAAGTTCAGGTTTATCACCCGTTACGAAAAGGAGTTCAGTGCATCCAAGCTGCGCACCTTTTCTTGCCATCTCTGTTACTTCATCAGGAGATACAAAGAGTTCACCTTCATCTGGTTCAATTTTAAAGGTACAGTATCCGCAGTGATCCCGGCAAAGTCTTGTAAGTGGAACAAATATATTTTTTGAGAAGCTGAGTGTCTTACCTTTGCCCCTGTCTCTGATTTTAGAGGCGGCCATTAACAAGTAGGCTATTTCTTCTGTTTTAAGATTGACGAGAAATAGTGCGTCTTCCCTATTAATTGACCCGAGCGAGTAGGCATCCTGTAATATCATCTCCAATCTTGTTGACGGCGTCTTTCCTGAGTTTACTTCAACGCCGTGTGATTTGAAGGAGGAATAAACATGTTCTGAAGAAAATAGATTGTCGGTTTCTTCAACAAATGAAATCATCTTGAATTTTCCCTTTAAAATCTTCCCTGGGTTAGTTATAAATCAACTCAAGAACCCATCATTATTTAATTATAGTCACATGATTCTGTGGTTGTTGTCAAGTCTTTTCTGACCGTAATTTATTAACGATTTAACACTTCAGTGATTTGGTTATGCCGATAATTTCAATACCTGTTTTGCCACCTGCTCTGCTTTTTCGTCTTCATTCATGATTGTATCGAGTACAAATAACTCAATACCTAATTGTTTTATTGCAGTTTCTTCAAGAGCGTCTTTTTCGTCGATTACCATCCCATCAATGAAATCCTTATAGAGTTTAGCTACTTGTGTTGATGATACCTCAAGGCCAATGCCCTTCATCAGCCTGTCAGCCGGACCCTTTAATGGTTTTCCACCGACGAGTGGGCTGATTGCAATTATCCTGGCTTTTGTCCTTTGGAGTGCTTCTCTTATCTTAATTATCTTGAGTATGGGACCAATACTAATAATCGGATTGCTTGGGCATATTATTATTAACCTTGACTCTTCTATCGCGTCTATTACGCCCGGCGCCGGGTTTGCTTTTTCAATGCCCCTAATGAATACTGATTTCACCGTTGGTTTCATCTGTTTTTTTACTAGATATTCCTGAAAGTGCATTTCACCTTCGTCGGTAAGAATCCATGTTTCTACATCTTCATCGGTCATAGGGAGTATCTTTATGTTGCCAACATCTAAGGCCTTTGCGATTCTGTCGGTAATCTCAGAGGGTTTAAATCCCTTTCCCCGCAGGTATGTTCGATAAATATGTGTTGCAATATCCCTATCGCCGAGGTTGAACCAGTCTTCTAAACCAAATTTTGTCAGGGCTTCCAGGCAGCTGAAGGTATCGTCCCTGATACCCCATCCTTTTTTCCTGTCTACAATGTCTGACAGCCAGTAGATTACTATATCTATATCTGGGGAGATTTTTAAGCCAGAGATAGATATGTCATCCCCGGTATTGACTATTACTGTGAGCGATTCTCCATTTATGACTTTGGAGAGGCCCCTTAAGAACTTTGCTGCCCCAACCCCTCCACCAAGGGCTGTTATCATTGATTAACCTTATAAATATAGATTACTATCTTTTTCTGGATAAGGACATTATTGAAAACAAAGAGCGTGAATTAACGCTGGGCATGAGCGTTAGAATAAGTTAGAGATCTATGAGTGTCAAGATTTACCGCGCCTATCATTATCCGAGAACTGGTAAAAGCAGTTAGGTGGATTTGATTGAATTAAAGCTCAGACTCAGTCCTCTTGGCGCCGACAAATTTAATTATTATTGGAGGGTATTTCGTTAAAATGATAATTCTACTATAAGTGGCTGATAAGTAATTTGACAAAGAGATTCTGATGACTCATCATCTCAACATACTACTTGAGGTGGTATTTACATGAGAGATATAGTTACGAACAATTTTGCTTTTTGGTACGAGAGCAATAAGAGAAAAATGTAATGCTATTTCATCAAATATTATGGAAATTATAAGGTAAGAGATTGTATTTTTTGGAAGATATACGTGATCAGCATTAGTGGAGAACATATTGAGATTTAGGTGAGAATCCATGAAGAATGTATCTGTTGTCGGAATAGGGAAAACTAAGTATGGGGTGTTACAGGAGAAAACATTCTTGGACATATCCGTGGAAGCGGGGAAAAAGGCAATGGAAGATGCTGGCATTGGCCCTGAAGATATAGAAGCCTTATACCTAGGAAACTATGGTGGAAGCGATTTTATCAATCAGAATCATCTCGCACCTTACGTGGGCTCAGCACTGGGTTTGGGAGTGCACGTTGCCTGTACTCATATTGAAAATGCTTGCGCTTCAGGGGGTTCCGCAGTGAGGGAGGGGATTCTCGCTATAAATTCAGGCATCGCTCGGATAGTTTTAGTTATCGGTGTTGAAAAGATGAATACGGTCACCACACCCATGGTTACAGAATTTCTAGCTAAGGCAGGGGATTGGGAAAATGAAGTAAGAGTCGGCTACACCTTTCCTTGCGCATTCGCAATGATGGCCAGAAGACACATGCATCAGTACGGGACTACCAGGAAGCATCTAGCTGCTGTGGCTGTAAAGAATCACAAAAACGGTCTTAATAATCCTACAGCGCATATGCATAAGTCTATTACTATTGATCAGGTTTTGGAGGATGACCGTATAGTAGCAGATCCACTTCGACTCTATGACTGTTCTTTAATAACAGATGGCGCATCGGCCGTTGTTCTGAGCGAAGAAAGCATGGCAAGAAGTTTTTCGGATAAGCCTGTCGATATAATAGGCTTCGGTCAGGCGATGGATCATTTTGTATTATATCAAAAGGATGATTTGACTAAATTTAACGCTACTGTGGAGGCGGCGGAGATGGCATTTACTATGGCAGGTGTAAAGCCTTCGGATATTGACGTAGCAGAAGTCCATGATTGTTTTACGATCGCTGAAATATTAGCAATTGAGGACTTGGGATTTGTTCCTAAGGGCCAAGGAGGTCCTGCAACTGCTGATGGAATGACATCGCATGGGGGTAAGTTTGTGGTAAATCCCAGCGGAGGGCTTAAAGCCAAAGGACATCCGGTAGGTGCAACTGGTGTTGACCAGATTGCTGAGATAGCACTTCAGCTTCGAGGGGAAGCCGATGCTAGACAGGTGAAAAATGCGGAAATTGGACTAACCCATAATCTAGGTGGTTCCGGGGCCACATGTGTAGTCCATATTCTGGCAAGGAATTAAATGTGATGGATGTTTCGATCCATAAATGTTCTTCCTGTGGCAGGTTTCAATCGCCGCCTGCATATTTCTGCATTTCATGTAAGTCGGATAAATTGGAATGGATAGAGATACCTGGTAGAGGAACTCTATATACTTACTCCACAGTTTATGTTCCACTCTCAAGCCATGAGGACCAGGCTCCTTATACAGTGGCGATTGTTGAGTTTCAGGAAGATTTAAGGTTAACGGGTCGGTTAGTTAACTCAAATTCAGAAAATCTCGAGATAGGTGCTCAAGTGGAAGTTGTAGATGTTAGGGATGGGGTTTATTTTTTTGATATTTGTAAATGAGAAAAAACGAAGGGTTTGGATTCATCTATATTTATTATCCCTGGGTTTGAATATGTGCCCCATAATCCTGTCAACTTCTTCAAAAAACTTTTTTATCTCCGCGACCTTCTAGAGATTATTCATTTTGCACAGTTGGTCTTTTGATAGATAGAATTATCCTAATCTTGCGATAGTCGTTAGCGGTGGCAATTTCTGCAAGGAATTTAACTTTACAAAAATTGACAGGTCTTTGCAGTATTTATAACCTGAATAAATCATATATTAAAATTGTTTTATTTTAAATTAGCAAATTCCATGTACCTTGCTACAGGTTCCCCGCTGTCATAGCAATGACATTTACCTCAAAGTCATTGCGAAATTTGCGAAGCAAATTGAAGCAATCTCTTCTTTTTTTCCTGCTTTAGATTGCTTCGTCCCCTTCGAATTAGCTCAGGATGGGGACCGGAGCGCCACCAATATCGGAGGAGACTGATAAATTAGGGTAGGTCACGAGTCTTGCTCGTGACTATTGGTTATCCCACCGGCAAGCCTGTCCTGAGTTTGTCGAAGGGACTGGTGGGCTACCCTTAGTCGCATTATTTCTTGAAAAAGAAAGATTTCCCCGTTGGCCGCAATTGTAGATGTTAGATATTTCGTGTACAAAATCCTTACAATTTCTCGAATAGATTTATTTTCATTAATTCTTTTCAGACTGAAAAGGGCTTGAACGGCATTCGAAAGATTGCGTTAGGAAAATCAGAAACGAAGACGTTAAAATCTCCCTAAATCCCTCTTTTTTAAAGAGGGACTTGACAAATTTCCTCCTTTCCTAAAGGAGGATTAAGGAGGATTTTAGCTAAATTTTTGGACAGCCCTGTCGGAGCTAGGTCGAAGAGTTGCTTCTTTGTACCTGTGCTGAACTCGTTTCAGTATCAAGACAAAGAAGTTAGAAAGAAAACTAAGATAAATCAAGAAAATCCTTTTAAAGATTCTGTCCTCGGGATATCAGGCTTTAACAGCAATGACTGCAGAAACTGTTCGTTTACGTACTGATACCCTGCAGCTTGCTGTATGCTTGTTTATTTGATACTTTTATAAAGTTAGATAAATTTTAATGTAGCTTAGCAATTACGGTGATTGACACATGAGTCTAGATTTAATCAGAAAACACAATACCTGGTTTACGAAGGGTCTTCTGATCCTACTGGTGATTACCTTTGTTGTCGGATTTGGATTCAGTTTCCAGCAATTTGGTTTTGGAAGAGGAGTACCGCAGGGCACTGCGGCGGAGGTGAATGGCGAGAATATATCATTAATCGAATTCTTAAGGGTTAGAGAAAATCTTTATAAACAGTTTGGACAACAGGGGGAAGTCCCGGAGACGATCCAAAACTATATCAATCTCTCGGCTCTTAATCAATTAATAGACTTAAAACTTCTCTCACAAAAGGCGAGAGCTATGGGATTTAGGGTGACGGATGAGGAATTGAGTGAGGCTATTAGATCCAACCCGGCTTTTCAGATAGATGGGCAATTCATCGGGACCGAAGCATATAAAACCCTTATAAGGCAATCGACAAATGATACTGTGAGTCATTTCGAAATGAAGTACAGGGAAGAAATTCTGGCCCAGAAGCTCGTAAATTTTATCAATGAAACGGCTAAGATCACGGATGAGGAGCTATTCAACATATACATGAAGCAAAATGAGAAGGTGAATCTATACTTTGTTGAGTTTTCTCCCGAGGAATACTCGGATTCCGTGTCACCTAACAAAGAAGAGATCTCGAGTTACTATGAAATGAATAAGGATGAATTCAAAACGCCGGAATTGAGAAGGATACGTTACTATAAATTAACGCCCGATAATCTGGAGAGTAAGGTGATGGTAAGTGATCAGGAGATCGAAGCCTACTACAATGCCTATCCTGATGAATTTAGGTCTGAGGAGAATGATGTATTACCCTTATCGGGCGTTAAAGAAAAGGTTAAGGATAAAATTAAAAAACAACGGGCGGAGTTTCTTAAAGATGATTTTCTAAAGGAACTTGATGAGAAATTTGAGAAAAGCTCGTTCACTGAATTAGCGCACCAGAACGGTATAGTTGATATTGCCGAGAGCAAAGTATTTGCGGCTGGTGAAGCAATTGAGGGTATACCTCTTCAGGTAGTGAGCAAGGCCTTTTCTACGAATAAAGGTGAGAAGGCGTATTCGATAGCGGGAGATACAATATGGATCATAGAAGTAGCAGAGGTATCGCCACCATACCAAAAACACTTGGATGAGGCGGAAGGGGAAGTTACAGAAAAAATAAAAACAACCAAAGCGAAAGAATCGTCCAGGCTGAAGGCTCAGCAGTTTCTGGAAGGATTAAATACGGCTAAAGAGGGAATAAAAGAATTTGCAAAATCTAAGGGGCTTGCAGTTGAAGAGACCGGCTTTTTCAGCCGTCTTGATAATGTTCCTAAAATCAACTCGGAAGAGTTGAAGAAAGAGGCTTTCTTCCTCGAGGAAAGTAAGCCTGTGGCCTCAACGGTTTATATCTCCGGTGATAGGTTTTATATCGTATCGTTAAAGGAAATTCAAGAACCGGATACGAAAGAATTTGAAGCAAAAAAAGCAGAACTGAGAGAGAATGAAATTGCTCACCGCAGGAATGACATTTTGTCAGAGTGGATCCAAAAGCTGAGAGAAGAGGCAAAGATTGTCCCGAATGAAAGTATAATTCGTCCAAGGGGTCAGGCCGGCTAATAAGGCAGTGCTTACCTCTGTGCCAATCGAGTCAGGAGTGAAAAGCCTCTTTCGGTTTTCAGAATTCAGAGAACAAAATCAATAAGTTAGAGGCTGCTCCCTAAACGGGCATATCGATGCATTTTGTACTCCCTATTTTTGTCGCTTCGGTAAAGGGAAGGTACGGCTACTTCTTAAAGGGATTATATGGTCATACACAATATATAGTATGATACCTCTAGCAAACTACAGTAAGTTGTGTTAATATGAATCAAAATTCTGGATTGGGTCAGATTAAGCTTATTAATAGATGAGAATCAAGTCCATCGAAATCCTAGGCTTTAAATCCTTTTATGAAAAAACAATTGTCCAATGTCATAACAGAATAAATGCGATTGTTGGACCCAACGGATGTGGTAAATCAAATATACTTGATGCAATCCTTTGGATCCTGGGAGAGCAGAATCCAAGAAGGCTTAGGGCCGAGGCCATGGATGATGTAATTTCTAATGGTGGTGAAGCACTAAAACCCCTAGGTCTGGCGGAGGTTTCTCTAGTAATTAACGATCTACCTAATGACGGATTCGGTGAAATTGTGATCAGACGTAGGCTCTTTCGATCCGGAGAATCCGAATACTACATCAATGGAACGCCTTGTCGGTTAAAGGACATTACTGAAATGTTTTTAGACACCGGAGCCGGAGCACGAGCGTTCTCAATAATAGGCCAGGGTAAGATTGAGCAGATGATCTCTGCAAAGCCTGAAGAAAAGAGGTTGCTAATAGAAGAGGTCGCCGGAATCTTAAAATACAAGGTAAGGCGGCGTGAGACCGAAAGCAGGATCAAATCGACAATTGAGAATCTTGCCCGAGTTAAGGATCTGATAAAGGAGGTAGGTCGCCAGATGCAGATCCTCAGCCGGCAGGCTAAAGATGCTGAAGAGTTTAAACGCCTGTCAGAAGAAGCAAGAAGCACTGAGTTAAGAATAAACCTTTCTAAAATCAGGCTCTTAGGCATAAAGAAAGAGAGCCTTCAAGCTGACAAGTTAGAGATTGACAACGGGATTTCCAGCCTGAATGGACAGATAAAGGATAGAGATAACGAAGTGAAAGAGATTGAGGGTAGTGTAAAGAGATTGGAAGAGAACCTTGTTATATTCGAGAAGGAAACATATGGCTTAAGATCTGATCTACAGACAAAGCAATCATTCCAAGAAAGAGTGAAAAGTGAGATCTGTAGCATTGACGAATATGTCAGTAAATTAGAAAGAGAAATTGACCTCCTAAAAGAGCAAGAGGTGAAGTTAGAGGGTCAGACCGAAAATAAGAAAGATAACCTTGAGAGGTTTAAAAGAGATATTTCCCATACAAAGAATGAAATTATCGATAAAGAAGAACTTCTCTCCAATCTAAAAGATAAAATCACGAAAGAAAAGATAGAACTCGATAACACGAAGGCGGTGCTTTTCGAAATAATAGATAAGCATAGTTCTCTAAAAGCCGTTGCCGTTGGATATGAGAAAGAGTTGAACGAGTTGAGATCAAGAAGAGATAGGATCAAAAGAGAGTTGAGTGAGGTAGAGGGCGAAAGAGAAACAACTTTCAAGTACATTTCTGATCTGGAGCATGCTATGCATGATCTGGATGAGAGAAGGAGCCAAATAAAACAAAGTAACGAAGGTATAGAAAACGCTCTATTTGCACTAACTACCGATCAGGAAATGAAAAAAAAGGACATCTTGCAACTAGGTGAACGCCTCAATGAGGTCAATTCAAGGCTAGGTGTGCTGAAGCAGATCCAATCTAACTATGAGTGGTTACCCGAGGGGATAGGAAGATTTCTGGTTGAGAGAAAAGGGAACGGGATTTTAGGCCTGACTGCTGACTTCATTTCTGTAGAAAAGGGTTATGAGAGGGCCATCGAGGCAGCATTGGGCGAGAGGCTAAAATGGGTATTTGTGAAGGAGAGGGAAGCTGCAATATCTGCCGTGGAATCACTTAGGGAGTTGTCTGTGGGCAGGGGCACCTTTGTTCCGATTACTTCAAATTTTAACAATGGCGGATTTAATAATAATGGGGGTTCCGTACTGCCGCTTTTAGATAAGGTGATCGTCGAGGGTCTTGACAGGGAAATATTTGAAAACATGCTTAAGGGTGTGTTTATCGTAAAGTCACTTAAGGAAGGATTGGAGCTAAGAGATGAGATGGGTGAAGGGACTTCATTCGTGACACTTGAGGGAGATTTCCTAGATACAACCGGGGCGATATCAGGGGGTTTCGCACCCGAGGGGGTATTTGAGAGAAAGAGGGAAATCGAGGAGTTGTCCGCTGAAGCGTTAATACTTGAGAGGGATATTTCAAGAATTTCCGTTGAAATTGATGCAAGTCAGACTGAAATAGAAGAGATCAAAGGTGCTTTGCAGAAGTCGCAGAAGGAGTTGGTTGAGGTTGAAATAAAGGAGGCAGAAATCAATAAAGATCTCTCTAATATCAGAGATAATCTTGTGAAAATCGGTAAAAAACACGATGTTATAGGGAACGAGTTAAATTTTATTTATTCAGAAATAGAAGAACTTGAGATGAAAATCGATAGAGTAAAACAAGGCATAACACAGCTTGAAAAAGAGAAAACGCGACAGGAGACGAGGTATAGTGAGATCGAAATTGAATTGAAGGATTATGAAGTTCAAGAGGAGGGGTTCGAGGGGGATGTGGCTAATCTTAGGGTTGAAGTCGCAACTCTTTTGGAAAAGGAAAAGGGAATCCTTGAGGACTTAGATGATCTTACGAACAGGATTGGAGAAATTAAGAATAGGTTGGCGATTGAATCCAAAGAAGTCGAAAGGAAAAGGGTCGAGAAGATAAATCTTATTAAATCTGGTGATGAAGCAAGAGATTATGCCGAGAATCTATTGGGTATTATCAAAATTAAAGAAGAGGAATTATATATAAGAAAAAATGACAAGGAAGAATTGTTAAATAAGCTAAGAGGCAAAGGCGGGGAAATAGAAAGGTTAAGAAATGACCTAGCTTCTTTGCAAGAAAGATCACATTCTCTGCAGCTTCAGATAAATGGCCTAGGGATTGAGATTGAGCACACAGAAGTAGAAATAAAGAAACGCGGTGTCGATGTCGATATAGAATGTGAAGAAAGCTTTGAGGATTACGATCGAGTTACTGAAGAGGATAGACTATTAAAACTTAAAGAAAAAATCGATAGATTCGGTCCAGTAAATCTACTCGCTCCAGAAGAGTTTACAAACCTGGCGGAAAGGCATAAGTTCCTAAACGATCAAGTAGAGGATTTAACCTTGGCAATTTCATCCCTTAGAAAGGCTATGAACAGAATAGACAGGGAATCCTCAAAAAGGTTCACAGAGACTTTTGAGATTGTAAATACCAAATTTCAGGAGATTTTTAGAAGACTGTTTAGAGGTGGTGAAGCTAAGTTAGTTCTTACAGAGCCGGAGGATATTCTCAACACTGGCGTTGAAGTAATGGTAAGACCGACCGGGAAGAGATTTCAGTCCATAAACCTGCTTTCGGGCGGTGAAAAAGCACTGTCTGCTATTGCTCTGGTTGTTAGCGCATGTTTTGTAAAGCCCTCCCCATTTCTTCTTTTTGATGAGATAGATGCTCCGTTAGATGATGTTAATACGTCCCAATTTATAGCCTTGGTGAAAGAAATCGCAAATAAATCTCAAGTAATTATCATCACCCATAATAAGAGGACCATGCAAGCCGTTGATTCACTCATTGGCGTTACAACAGATCAGCCAGGCACTTCGAAGGTAGTTTCTGTTGAACTTCAGTGAGTTTTTCTTCCATAATCTTACAAACAAAATTAGCTTTATCTCTTACCTTCAACTTGTTATAGACGGGTTTTCAACTTATAATTTTCATCATCCCTTTATGTCTATTCGGGAGGTTTGAAACAGAATGATTTCTTATATTATGAAGAAAATTGTAGGGACTCAGAACCAGAGAGAGCTAAAAAGGCTTAGCCCTATTATTTCTCATATAAATGAATTGGAACATGAACTTATTGAGATTCCTACTGAAGAATTGGGAATCAGGACTAATAGTCTCAAGGAAACAATAAAGCAGGGGCTGAATGATTATCAGGGATCTGACGAAAATGAGTACAATCTCATGTTGGAAAATGTTCTCTGGGAGGTAATTCCAGAAGCATTCGCACTTGTAAGAGAGGCATCTCGGAGATCATTGGGCCTTCGTCACTTCGATGTTCAGCTGATCGGTGGAATAGTTTTGCATCAGGGAAAAATTGCTGAGATGAAGACTGGTGAGGGAAAGACATTGGTGGCTGCGCTTCCTATTTATCTTAACGGTTTAACTGGACCCGGCGCTCATCTTGTAACCGTGAATGACTATCTCGCAAGAAGGGACGCGCTGTGGATGGGGCCGATTTACAAAATACTTGGGCTCAAGGTTGGAGTGATTAATCATGAGGTTTCTTATCTTGTGGAATGGGAAGACCCTGGTAGAGCCGAACAAGCGATCCAAAACAACCTCAGCGTGTGGCCTGATGAATATGTACAGATGGAAATTCCAAAAGAAAGGAACCTTGAAGCGCTTGCGGCATATCAAACAAGGCTTGTAGAGTGTTCAAGAAAAGAAGCATATCTCGCTAATGCCACCTATGGAACGAACAATGAGTTTGGTTTTGACTATCTGAGGGACAATATGAAATTCTCTCTGGAAGACTATGTCCAGAGAGAGCATAATTTCGCCATAGTTGACGAGGTTGATAGTATCCTTATTGATGAAGCGAGAACGCCACTAATTATCTCCGGTCCATCTGAAGATTCAACACAGCTTTACTATGAGATAGATAATGTGGTAAAGAAGCTGGAGAAGGAAATCGACTTTACCGTAGATGAAAAGACCAGGCAGGTAACACCCACGGAAGAAGGTGCCACTAAGGTAGAGAAGATGCTTGGGATTAACAACATATATGATCCTTCAGATATCGAGTCACTACATCACGTGATACAGGCTCTGCGAGCGCATAACCTTTTTCGGTATGATGTCGACTATATGGTGAAGGATGGCAAGGTGGTCATAGTCGATGAATTCACCGGCAGGCTGATGCCTGGTAGGAGATGGAGCGATGGCCTTCATCAGGCTATCGAGGCCAAGGAAGGGGTTGAGATTGAAAGCGAAAACCAAACGCTTGCTACAATTACCATTCAGAACTACTTCAGGATGTATAGAAAACTATCAGGAATGACTGGTACGGCCGACACCGAGGCATTTGAGTTTAAAAATATTTATAACCTGGACGTTGTAATTATTCCTACGCATAAGCCGATGATAAGGATTGACAATAATGACTCTGTCTATAAGAGTGAGAGAGAGAAATTCGACGCAGTAGCGGGAGAGATTAAGCAGCTAAATGAAATGGGAAGGCCTGTGCTCGTAGGGACCACTTCAATCGAAAAATCTGAAAGGGTGAGCAAGTTGCTTGAGAAACTGCGCATCAAGCACCAGGTACTCAATGCCAAGCATCATGAGCGAGAAGCAGAGATTGTGGCGCAGGCTGGAAGAGTTGGGGCTGTAACGATTGCGACAAACATGGCGGGCCGTGGTACGGATATCATTCTTGGTGGTAATCCGGAGTTTCTTGGGAGGGAAATCATAAAAAGAAGATTCAAGATTGAAGCTAATGAAGCGGAGCCGAATCAGTTCGAAGAGGCAATGCTTGAATCCAAATCGATTTGCGACGAAGAAAAGAAAAAGGTGATTGAGCTCGGTGGTCTTCACATAGTTGGTACCGAGCGGCATGAAGCAAGAAGAATCGACAATCAGCTGAGGGGTAGATCCGGTAGACAGGGGGATCCTGGTTCTTCTCGTTTTTATGTTTCACTTGAAGACGATTTAATGAGGATTTTTGCTTCTGATCGAATCTCACGGATCATGGACAAGCTGGGGTGGAATGAGGGTGAACCTATCGAGCACAAGATGATATCGAAGTCCATTGAGAATGCTCAGAAAAGGGTTGAATCCAGAAACTTTGACATCAGGAAGCATTTGCTTGAGTACGACGATGTTTTAAACACTCAGAGAGATGTGATTTATACAAAGCGAAGGGACATACTAGGTGGAGAGAATCTAAAAGATAATCTGTTTAATATGGCAGATGAACTCCATGAAAACATCGTTATGTCTAATTTGCCTGAAAGCCTGAAATCAGACGGAGTGGATTTTAATGAACTCGATGAATCTATCTACAGGATCTTCAACGTACATGTAGATTTTTCCCGATATACTCAGAATGGAGCAAAGCGATCGGACATCATTGAATACATAAGGGACAGTGTCCATGGTTACTATGATGAAAAGGAGAATCAGGTTGGTTCGGAAACGCTCAGGCAAATCGAAAAATATATAATGCTCCAGACGATTGATTACTTATGGAAGGATCATCTTTTAAGCATGGATCATCTGAGAGAGGGCATTGGGCTTAGGGGGTATGCCCAAAAAGATCCACTCTATGAATATAAGAAAGAAGGATTTGAGATGTTTTCTGGTATGCTTTACCGCTGTAACGAAGACGTTTGCGAAAAGCTTTTCAGGGTGCAGCCTATAAGTGATGTAGATATGGAGCGTCTTGAGCGAAGGAGGAGGATCGAGCAGCAAAGGCAAATGGTTTTGGGAAGGGGAGAGGGGGAAGAAAGGAAAAAACCCGTAAAGCGCGAGAAAAAGGTGGGAAGAAACGATCCGTGTCCGTGCGGGAGCGGTAAGAAATACAAGAAATGTCATGGCAGGTCATAGCTTAGTGATTGATTCTGAACTTTCAGGGCTTTCGGAAAAGATTCGAAGACTCGAAAAGAATATCCAGCAGGTGATAAAGGGAAAACCCGAAGTAATAAAAACTGCGATAGTAGCACTAATTTCACGTGGGCACTTATTGATCGAGGACGTCCCGGGCGTTGGAAAGACAACATTAGCACAGGCGCTCGCTAATTCTGTTGACCTTTCTTTTAAAAGGCTACAATTTACCAGTGATCTGCTGCCTACCGATATTCTCGGTGTTTCAATATTTGATCAAAAAACTGGCGAGTTTAACTTTAAGCATGGGCCAATTTTCGCTAATGTAGTTTTCGTGGATGAGATAAACAGGGCCACACCAAAAACGCAAAGCGCATTACTAGAGGCGATGAATGAATCTGTCGTTACAATCGATGGGCATGGCTACAGGCTTCCTGATCCCTTTATGGTCGTTGCTACGCAGAATCCATTTGAATATAAAGGCACTTTTCCTCTTCCGGAAAACCAGCTCGATAGATTCCTTATGAGGATAAGAATTGGATATCCCGACTATGACAGTGAAAAGGAAATTCTTATCAAATTTAATTCTCTCGGTTTCTTGAACAGCATTAAGCCTGTTTTAACAAAGGAGGAGTTACTGCAGCTTCAAAGTATGACACAACGTGTAAGTATCGACGAATCACTCCTGGATTATCTATTGTGTATAGTCAAAGAGACGAGAAACCAGAAATATTTCGAGTTAGGAGTTAGTCCCAGAGGAGCGATTGCGCTTAAATTAGCTGCACAGTCCAGAGCTCTTCTTGATGGCCGAGCTTTCTGCATCCCTGACGATATAAAGGAAATGGTGCTACCTGTTCTTTCGCACAGGGTTGTTTTGAAATACGAACATTTACCCGAGAAAAACAGGCAAGAGGACTTACTTAATGAAGTTCTTGAAAGGGTGAACGTGCCAATTTAAAGAATTAAGGTATCATTACTTTATAGATTAATTAATCGAGGGCTAACACTAATGAATTCAAAACATCTGGGCTATATTTATTCGGGGAAAATTCCCTTTTATTATCTAGTATTACTTTTCTTTTTCATTCTCTTACTCTTTTCTGTAGTGGCTGTGCTGGGATTTTTTATCGCATTGGCAGTTGGGGTTGTCTCAATAGGTGTGATGCTTGTTCGTCGTTTAGCACATTCGAAGAAGATTAGATCCAAGAGGTTAGAGGATGACGGTCGAACAATCATATTGAGTGAAGACGAGTACAAGGTTATTGACAAGAAAAATTGATTATTGCTGGATAGGTCACTAGTCCCCTCGACTAAGCCTGTCGTGAGCTCTGTCGAACGGCTCGTGACATTAAATAAACCCTAAGAGAATAATAAATCCGTTCACCCTGAGTAGTGAGCCCTGAGTTTGTCGAAGGGTCGAACTATCGAAGGGTGTACTTTTTCAAATTCGAAGAAAAACATTTCATATACTAGAATTGATTATTATTCGGGTAGGTCACGAGTCCCCTCGACTAAGCCTGTCGTGAGCTCTGTCGAACGGCTCGGGACATTAAATAAACCCTAAGAGAGTATCAAATCCGTTCCCCCTGAGCTGGGTCGAAGGGTGATGTTTATAAGTGAGCGGCGACCTCTAGGTCGCCACTTTTTCCGCTAAACCCGATCAATTTTCTTTGCGAGATTAAAGTCGTTTTCGGTCAATCCGCCCTCGCTATGTGTGGATAACGAAAGCGTTACCTTATTATATTGGATTAGAATA
>DASWID010000194.1 GCA_036397855.1 Thermodesulfobacteriota bacterium
AATGACCCGAAGATCGGGAGCCATAGCGCTTATAGCGTAATCCCTCTAGCTACAGCGTATTATAAAGCTCAATCGCCTAATCGATAATTGAAAATGGACAGAATCAACCCTATGTAGTTAAAATAAATTTGATTCAAGGAGTGTAAACGTATGTATGTACAAAAGGGAAAGGTCAGGATGCCCGATCTCAACAGCGGCAAATGGATAAACTCAAAGGAAATCACTAAAGATGAGCTGGCAGGGAACGTAGTACTAATAGACTTCTGGGATTATACATGTGTGAACTGTATAAGGACCCTTCCATATATTAGAGAATGGTACAAAAGATATAAGGATAAAGGCTTGGAGATTATTGGTGTGCACGCCCCCGAATTTACATTCTCAAAGACTGAAGAGAATGTAATAAAGGGCATCGAGGAATTGGAAATTAAGTATCCTGTAGTGATGGATAACGATTACAAGATCTGGCAAGCATTCGCAAACCGTTATTGGCCATCAAAGTATCTCATTGATAAAGATGGCTATTTCCGGTATGCACACTTTGGTGAGGGAAATTATATTGAGACAGAACTTGCAATTCAGATGCTCCTTAAGGAGATCGATCCGGATGTCGATCTTCCGGATCCTATGAAGCCGGTGAGAAATATGGACACCCCGGGTATTCACTGCTACAGGGTAAGTCCTGAACTATATTTCGGTCACAGCCGTGGAAAACTCGGAAATATCGAAGAAGCAAAGAAAGACGAAGCGCAGGAATTTAAAAGCCCGGACATTACACAGGAAGATACAATATATGTTGAGGGCAAATGGATTAGCTCTTCTGAATACATGGTCCCTGCCTTAATTGATTCGTCGGAGAAGGCGCACATATACTTAAAATACACCTCTTCAGAAGTAAACCTCGTAATCAACCCCAAAAAGGAAAAGGGCTTTAAGGTTTTTATTTTGCAAGATAATAAACATCTCGACCCTGAGAATGCGGGTGATGACGTGGAGTATGACTCCAATGGTGAAAGCTATATCGTTGCAAGTGATCCAAAAATGTATAACCTGATAAAAAATAAAACTGCTGGCTCACATCTGCTCCACCTGTCAACTAATTCCAATGGATTTTCAGCATATGCCTTTACCTTCATAAGCTGTGTAATCTGACAAATACTATTGCAGCTTCAGTCAACAACTGGGATAGCACCTAGTACTTCTAAACCCCGTGCATATATCTGACCGGGTGCTTGTCCAAACGTGATTCCATCCTTCGGATAAGAATTTTTGCTTCGAGGAGGCACCGTGACCGGTAGCACATCTACCCCCTCTGAAATCTGTCTTCCATAATATCTAGAAGATGTAGAATAATACCTTAGCCTAATTAATACATCCTTATAGGTTATCTCACTCGTATTTTCAATAGTAACACCCTTGATAATACCTACCCCAAAAGGCGCATAAATAGACCAGTCAGTAACGTTAATGTACCATTCCGGATGATCTATCATCGATTTTAGCCTATCCTGGTCATCAGCTTTAACGATCGAGACAATCGTGACAAGAATTAATAAGGTGTTTAGTGTTAAACGCATCATCTACCGATGAATTATGTATTTTCAAAAATCTATCGACAATTAGCTCAAAACGCAATGTTCAGGAATAATTAATGCTACTTCGAAACATCTAAAGATCATGCCCTTTATATTTTTATCGAGTTTGTTAATCTCGAGCAAGTTTAGAGTAAATAAAGAAGATGCGACAGGTATCCTCTATTAAAATTCTATTTCTAATCGTGTCCATTTCTTTTTTCGCTTGCGCTAGCAGGCCCGTGGAGGAAAATCATTTCGAGCTTGTTAAAACAGCTAGAGCGGATGAAAAGAGCTATGGTATATGGTATTTCGTAACAAAGGTGGAAAAGGATAGAAAATTCAGGGTGTACGTTGCGAAAGAGAGCATTTCAATAGAGAATGATGAAAGGCGATCCTGGAGCAAGCTCCTATTTGATCAGGATCAAACTGATGAGGATGGAACTAAATACAAAGAGGTTTATATCTATTCAACTGTAAATTGCTCCAACAGAACATATTCATATAAATCAGCCCGGTTCTATAGCTCACTAGGTGAATTAGTTTTCAGTGAGAAAATATCTCAAGAGCCTGTACCCATAATGCCTGACAGTGTAAGCGATCACGTAGCAAAATTTGTCTGTGCTTATTCAGAAGATAAATAACGTTGCGGAGTGTTAATCACAAATCCCTCCTTGGAATGCACAGTGAGGGTTCCGGCTCCCATTTCTTGATCAACCCATCACCCGCGCTAATCTGCTCTGGCGTCATCTCTTGCCTTATTTTGTCAATTAACTTTTTGGCCTGATTCTCTTCGCGAGGAGAACCCGATTCGCTTGCTAAACCTAACCACTTATAAGCCATTATAAAATCCTTATTCACACCACATCCTCTTCCACATTGAAAGGGCGAGTATTGTATTTCACTGTGTGAATACATCACCCCTAGCGCATTTTGAGCCTGAGGTTGGCCGTGATCAGCGGCCTTAGTCCACAACTCTCTCGCCTTTTCAAAGCTCTTAGTTACTGCCCTTCCCTCGAAATAAAGCAACCCCAAGCTAAATTCCGCATCGCAATCCCCATCCTCCGCAAGTGGTTCCCAGTATTTACGCGCAATATCATACTCACCATACTCGTACCAACGGAGACCTATTGTGTACTTATCTTTTTCCGTAAAATCTCGCACCGGATTTGGCAACTGGCTCTTTATCTGTTTTATATCCTGACAGGCCACCACAAGAATAATCACAACAAGAATAAAGAACTCTATAATTGGCACATTTAAAATTTTCACATTAAGATTTGCTAAAGCTAAATAGAAATTTACAAGTTTTGTTATCAGCCACCCCAGAAATTCATAGATTTAAATGCCTTAAAGTATTCTTCAGTCAATCCTTCCCAAATAGAAGTCGATTAAATTCTCATTTTTTTTCATTTGTGGTTAAAGTCATACCCTTCTGTTTTGTTGCTTCCGCTTCTAGCTGAGGTACTTGTGAATAATTATTATGTCTTAAGGATTGACGAATACGACCCAAGAGTTCTTTTCGGCTGATACGTCCCCCAGTATCTCGCATGTGTTTACCGAAATTATAAGTGAATGCCCCATTGTAAGCCCCATTGATATACGCATCCGCAGATGTCTGGTTATCCTTACATCCTGCCCATAGCACATGATTTAGGGTGCTCCTATTCTTTGACTTAAAACCCTTTGTGGGCTTCAACTCTTCCTCCTCACCTTCCACACGACACTCTATGTCTACAGGCGGGGGGAGATACCTCGCTAATATGGGATGCTCAGGACCCAACTCGGGAGGCCGTCCAAGACTGTTTTCCCTTAATCCAGTACCCGAATGGCAGCAGTCAAGAAACACCTCTAATAAGACATTTTTGGGAAGCCTTTTAAAAATAGAATTTAAATCGTCGTCAGTTATGTAGCATCCATCCCAATTCATGTCCCAGGGGCAGATTAATTCGTCCATGTGGTCACGAAGCTCGTCTCCTTCCCTGTCACGTATCTGAGAACCATGTCCTGAAAAATGAAAAACGAGAAAGTCACCAGATTTCGCATTTTTTACCACCCAGTTAAGCCTGTAAATAATATTTTCCTTTGTTGCCCTGTCATCAACTAATACACGAATGTCCCTATTGGAAAATCCCAAATATGTTTTGAGGACGTAGCGCATATTTGTGACATCATTTAGGCAACCATTCAGATCATTAATTCCCTGATAATCATTTACGCCTACCAAAAGCGCGCTCTTGGCCATAACACACCTCCTTTTGTTTGTTTAATCAACATAGCATCGTAGAATAACAAAATTCATATTCGAATTCCACACAATAAAAAATTAATGCTTCTAAAGTAAATCTTATATATCCTGTAATTTTTTAAATTTGATCCCTACATTTGAATCATGAGAACATTTTAACAATAATTACATTGTCTAAATGAATTATTCAGTTATGCACATTGATGCCCAAAATTAACAAAGTCACTAAATCTGAGGATTTATCACTAAAAGAGGTATTCGACGCAATAGCTGATGGAATCATAATCTTAGATAAATCCTTTTCTATACTGAATATGAACGATGCTGCAGAGAATATCTTTAACATCTCGAGAAGGAAGGCATATCAAAAATCCATCTTTACATACCTTCCCGAAGAAATAGAAGAAACGGCAAAAAAAGCACTGGCCGAAGAAAGGACTATAATGGTTGAAGAAATTAACCCGGTGCTAAGAGGAGGGGAAAGAATAGCGATCCAGGCATCCGCTTCACCTATATTTTCTGGTAAGGGGGAAATAAAGTGTCTAATCATTCAGATAAGGGACCTTTCGGGGTCGAACTTTCTTAGCAAGAGAAGCCTTCAGCAACTATCAAGTTCCAATTTTGAAGTTTTTATCACCGGGCTTGCACATGAGCTCAAGAATCCATTGAGCGGTATTAGAGGAGCCGCGCAGATATTAGCCAGTGAGACTAAGAATGAAGAAACTATTAAGTGCGCCGACATAATCATGAAAGAAGCCGACAGGCTGCGCGACCTTATTGAAAAGTTCAAACGCCTCGAACCCTTCGCCAAAGATGCATTTGAGTTAGTAGATATCCATGAGGTCCTTTCAGACATCACGTTTCTTGAATCAAAATCCAGTTCTAAGGGAGAAATTAATATTATTCAGAAGTTCGATGTGGCCATACCGCCAATCCTGGGAAACGAAAACTCACTGAAGCAGGCTTTTTTAAACATAATAAAGAATGCAAAGGAGGCAAATCCAGACAATGCAATTATAGAAATTTCCACAAGGTGGATTACCGACTACAAACTCAGGAACGAAAACGTTATCTCCGTGGAAATAAGAGATAATGGCGAAGGAATACCAAAAGAGAATCTGGAAAAAATCTTTTCCCCCTTTTATACTACTAAGAAGAAGGGATCCGGTCTTGGCCTGTTTATTGCATACCAAATAATAGCAAAGCATGGAGGTGCGATATTTGTTGAGAGTGAATTAAGTAAGGGAACAAAATTTCAAGTGCACCTCCCTTTTGCCAAGTGAAAACCTTAAGTAAAAAGTATAAGAGTTTAACTTGATCTTTTATAGGTCAAGTTGACTACAGATTGGTAAGATGAAAAGAAAGATTTTAGTAGTGGATGATGAGGAAAGTGTAAGATGGGTAATCGGCAAATGCCTAGAAAAGGCCGATTACACGGTTGAGTACGGAGTGAGCGGGTCACAAGCTCTGGAAAGGGTATCATCTGAATACTTCTCTCTGATAATACTCGATATCACAATGCCTGACATAAGTGGACTAGAGGTGCTCCATGACATAAGATCGAGGGGAATAGAGATTCCGGTAATTATAATCACGGCTCAAAATACGGTTAAAAACGCAATTGACGCCATGAAAGAAGGGGCATTCGATTACATTGCAAAGCCATTTGATTTAGACGAAGTAAGACTCACCGTCGATAGGGCCATAAATAGCTATGAAAATGCGAGAAAGGTTGACTCTCTAACGGCAACATTGAACGAAGCGATCGAAATGCATCAGGGGATAGTCGGAAAATCCCCATCGATGCTCAAGATCTATAAAACAATAGGGCGCATAGCGGGAAAGGATCTGACGGTGCTCATCCAGGGTGAGAGCGGCACAGGAAAGGAGCTTATAGCCAGAGCTATACATATTAACAGTCCTAGAAAAGAGGAAAAACTGGTATCAGTGAATTTAGCGGCCATGCCCAAAGATCTTATTGAAAGCGAACTATTTGGATATGAAAAAGGGGCTTTCACGGGAGCATCAATAAGAAAACAGGGAAGATTTGATGAGGCTGCCGGCGGAACCCTTCACCTCGATGAAATAGGTGATATGCCATTTGAACTCCAGACAAAGCTTTTAAGGGTTCTGGAAGAGAAGAAATTCTACCGGCTTGGCAGCGAGAAACCCGTCGAGGTTAATGTAAGGGTTATTGTATCCACAAACAAAAGATTAGAAGAAGAAGTAGAGAAAGGCACTTTCAGAGGGGACCTTTATTACAGAATAAATGCCATAACTATTGTGGTTCCTCCGCTAAGGAAAAGGAAAGAGGATATCCCGCTGCTTGTGGATTACTTTAATGAAAAATATTCAATTGATCTCGCTACTTATAAAAAAACATTTTCCGAAGGGGCAAAAAAAATAATGCTTCAATACAGTTGGCCGGGAAATGTAAGAGAATTAGAAAACACAGTCAAAAGGGTTATCGTTCTGTCGTCAGAAAATATGATTACATCGGATGTTCTCCTCGATGCTGCTCCTTACTTAAGGGGAGAAAAGAAAGAGACGGACGAACTCTTTGGTGAGTTTATAAAATCTAAGCTTGAAGTCTTTTTGCACAATAATCGCGAGGAAGCTTCGGGTGCGATATACAATCTGGTAATTCAAAAGATTGAGAAACCCCTTATTGAGGAAGTGTTACGGATAGCCAAAGGAAACAAGAAAAAGGCGGCGGCGATATTGGGTATTAACAGAAATACGCTTTCAAAAAAGATCGAAGAGCACGGCATACAATTTGAAGAAACCCTCCAGTAAAATCAACCCGTCTTCTTTAAGATCCCAAGTTTATTTAAGCCCTCTTTAGCCGCTGATTGCTCGGCCTCCTTTTTGTTGCTTCCCATACCCTCCCCCAAAACCCTTCTCATTATCTTTACCTCAACGTGGAACCATTTTTTATGCGGCGGGCCCTCTTCATGGACGACTTTATATCGAGGAATTTGTTTGTACTTCTTCTGTGCTATCTCCTGTAGTTTAGTCTTATAATCAATGAATATATCCTTCTCATCGATCGAATTTTTTAGAAGCTTAGATATGACCCTAAAGACTGTTCTATATCCACCGTCTAAATAAATAGCGCCTATTATCGCCTCGAAGGCCCCGGAAAGATTTGATTCTCTGTCCCTACCCCCGGTTCGCTCTTCCCCCTTTCCTAAAATGATTTGCTTATCTATTCCCAGTTCTCTTGTAAACTTCGCAAAGTTCACTCTGCTTACTATCGCACTCCTCTGTTTAGAAAGTTTACCTTCAGAAGCCCTAGGATGGTTATCATATAACAGGCGCGCTACTACTAACCCCAAGACAGCATCCCCCAGAAATTCAAGCCTTTCATTGCTCTCAGTTGAAAATTCGTTGGCATAGGAACTATGTGTAAGTGCAGTTTTTAGAAGGGCCGGATTTTTAAACTTATACCCTAGACTCTTTTCTAACATGGGTGAAAAACCCTATCATAATAAAGTCAAAAATCAACCGAAACTTCCAGTGGCAAGCACCGTCAAAATATGCGACAAGTTTGTGTAAGTCTATATGAGATTTGGCATAATATTAATAATCGATTATAAAATCCAATTTTGAAATTTTCAATGTTTATTTTTTAAAACCTCGTGCTTATTTTTTAAGCATGATTTTGCTATACGACGAAAAAAACAGCCCTATTTTTTGATTGATTTGCCTTCTGTGAAGTGGTATGTTGTTTGCTTATTAGAATCGGAAGGAGGTTTATCAGATAATGAAAAAAGTAGAAGCCATAATCAAGCCATTTAAATTGGATGATGTAAAAGAAGCCCTTAAGGATATCGGAGTCCAGGGATTAACCGTGACAGAGGTTAAGGGTTTTGGAAGGCAAAAAGGTCACACTGAGCTTTACAGAGGGGCAGAATATGTTATAGACTTCTTACCTAAAATAAAACTTGAGATCATAGTGGTGGATGACATCGTTCCGAAAGTAATCGAAGTCATAATGGACAGCGCCAGGACAGGTAAAATCGGAGATGGGAAAATCTTTATCTTACCAATGGAAGAAGTTATAAGAATCAGAACAGGGGAGCGCGGTATTGACGCCATATAACATCAAAACTAGCAATAAAATTTTCTCATAGATGGAGGAAGAGCAATAAAAATGCCTACCACAAAGAGGGGCCCAAAAAATAAAAGCGAAGGAGGTACAAATGGTATGTTTCCTGAAAAACCAGGAGATGTTTTAAAATTGATGAAGGACCAGAATCTAGAGATAGTAGATTTACGATTTCTTGATTTCCTTGGGACTTGGCAGCATTTTAGCGTGCCCGCCCATGAACTGGATGCTAACGCATTTTCAGATGGACTTGGTTTTGACGGTTCTAGTATTCGGGGATGGCAATCAATTCATGCAAGCGATATGCTTGTGATACCAGACCCAAAAACAGCCAGAATCGATCCGTTCACTACGATTCCAACTTTGGCTATAATTTGCGACGTAGTTGATCCCATAACTCGTGAGCCATACTCCCGCGATCCTAGAAACATTGCAAAAAAAGCTGCCGCATACATGAAAAGCACGGGAGTAGCGGATATCGCCTACTTCGGCCCTGAGTTAGAATTTTTTATACTTGACAATATACAATATGAACAGACCGCAAATTCTGGATTCTACTTCCTGGACTCTATAGAAGGAATTTGGAACTCTGCAAGAGATGAGAATCCAAACCTTGGTTACAAACCAAGGCACAAAGAGGGATATTTCCCAACCCCTCCTAGCGATAATTTTCAAGATATCAGATCAGAAATGGTAAGAGCACTTGAACAGCTTGGTGTCATGGTAGAGGCCCATCATCATGAAGTGTCAACAGCGGGACAGGCAGAAATCGATATGCGATTTTCTCCTATTGTGGAAATGGGTGATAGGATGATGTGGTATAAGTACGTATGCAGAAACATTGCGAGAAGGAATGGAAAAACTGTGACATTTATGCCCAAGCCGATTTTTGGAGACAACGGCTCTGGTATGCATACACACCAGTCACTCTGGAAAAACGGAGAGCCCCTTTTTGCCGGTAACAGTTATGCGGGATTGAGTGAACTGGCAATGAATTACATTGGGGGAATCCTAAAACATGCACCAACCATCTGCGCCTTTGCAAATCCTACGACAAATTCATACAGGAGATTGGTGCCAGGATTTGAAGCCCCTGTAAATCTAGCATATTCGGCGAGAAACCGAAGTGCAGGGGTCAGAATACCCATGTATTCACCAAGTCCCAAGTCGAAAAGGATTGAAGTGAGGTTTCCAGATCCGGCATGTAACGGCTACCTAACATTCTCCGTTATGCTCATGGCAGGTCTTGATGGGATCGAAAAGAAAATCAACCCTGGTGATCCACTTGATAAAGATATTTACGCATTAGGCCCGGAGGAACTTGCCGGTATTCCATCAGTTCCCGGTTCTCTGGAGGACGCACTGAAAGCACTTGAGAATGATCATGAATTTTTGCTTAAAGGTGATGTATTTACAGAGGATGTGATTCATACCTGGATCGAATACAAGACCGAGAATGAAGTTAATCCCGTGAAGCTCAGACCTGTTCCATACGAATTTGTACTCTATTATGATGTATAGGACAGCGCTAAGAAAGTAAATACCAAAGATAAATATAATGAAAGGCGGCTGGCAAATGTAAAAGCTATGCCGCCTTTTTTATTAATGGCAAATGCAAAATCTGACGTTCAGCCAGCAGCAATTACAATATAGACAATGATGCCTAGAGCCCCTATCGCCATCGCTGCCGCGTAGAACCTTAGCATACCTGTTTGTGCAGATCTCAAGATGGAAGCAGTCCTGATAACAACATCTGAAATTCCGTTTACAGCGCCGTCAATTATATTTAGATCAAACATAGCAGCACTCTTTGAAATGCCGTTAAAAGGTTTTACAAAAATAGTATCGTATATTTCATCTACAAACCACTTTGCATAGGAATACCTATAAATAGCAGATACTAGATTACTCCTCATAAGCATCTGTTGTGAAGCAGGATTTATTATATATAGGTAAACGGCAACCACAGTCCCAACAACCGCGGCAATTATTGATAACAATGTTGCACTCCAATGGCCGAGAAAATGATGCACGGACGAACTGACGTCTATTAAATAGACTGATGGTAATAAAAAATCCTCGAAAATGTTTGAATGCGAAATCCCAACTGTCCTGGCCATAAAATCGGGGACTCCAATATATCCGCCAAATATGGAAAGCAACGCAAGTACCAGAAGGGGTATCGTCATCGTGTATGGGGAGTCATGGATATGACTCCTGATTGATTCAGACAGGCGGGTGCTGCCCTCGAATGTGAGCAGGTACAATCGAATCATGTATAATGCCGTTAAACCAACGGTGAAGAGTGCAATAAACCAGTGTATTATATAGCCTCTCTCAATCAAAGAAGCAAGGATTCCATCCTTGCTGTAAAACCCCGATAGAAGAGGAATTCCGGCTATTGCAAGAGTACCGATAAGAAAGGTGTATGAAGTAAATGGAATGTAACTTCTCAACCCACCCATTTTCCTTATGTCCTGTTCCCCAGCAAGAGAATGAATTACGCTCCCTGAGCCCAAGAACAGCAAAGCCTTAAAAAATGCGTGCGTGACGAGGTGAAAAAGACCGGCAGCATAAGCCCCAACCCCGACTGCCATAAACATGTAACCAAGCTGACTTATTGTCGAATAGGCCAGCACCTTCTTAATATCATTCTGAGTAATTGCCATAGAAGCTGCAAGCAAGGCAGTAAACGCAGCTATTGAAACCACCAACATCTGAGCAGTAGGTGACTGTGTATAAAATGCACTACACCTTGCCATCATATATGCACCCGCAGTAACCATCGTGGCAGCATGTATTAATGCGCTTACAGGTGTAGGGCCCGCCATTGCATCCGGAAGCCAGACATAGAGCGGGAACTGAGCGGATTTGCCAACCGCACCAATAAATAGAAGAAGTGCGATAACAGTAATTAAGACACCGGGAATGGCATCGATGAAAGCGGGATCCAAGGCTTTGCTGAACACGTCAGAAAAATTTGTCGACCCAAATACATAAAAAATCAAAAAAATACCGATTATGAATCCAAAGTCTCCTATTCTGTTTACAATAAAAGCCTTTTTACCAGCATGTGCCTTTTCATAATCTTCATACCAGAATCCTATTAGAAGATAGGATGCTAAACCTACGCCCTCCCAACCGACAAACAATAGCGGGAAATTGTTACCAAGCACCAATACCAGCATAAAGAAAACAAAGCTATTCAGATAAGTGAAATACCTCGAATAGGAGCGGTCCTCGTGCATATACCCTATAGAATAAACGTGTATTAAGAAGCTTACCCACGTCACGACAAGAGCCATGACACAGGAAAGGGGATCAAATAGAAACTCAATGCTTACTGAAAAATCCCCTGAAGCAATCCATAAATATAGCTCTTGAACTATTTCTCTATCGGAAGGGGCCAGCACTAGAAGACGAAGGAATAAAATCGAAGACAGTATTGCTGAGATAAAGATTACACCACATCCAAGAAAGCTTACAATCCTTTTTTCTGTGTGTTCGTCTCCCCCAATAACCTTTTTCCAAAATCCCGAGGCAAATACTAGACCATTGATCAATGCACCTAATAAAGGTGCTAAAATTACCCAAACGAGCACCTTTTATTCACTCCTGCCTTTGAATATCGGCTTCATCAATAACTCATCCCTTAAGCATTTTTAGAACATCTATATTCAGGCTTTCACGGTGTGTGTAAACCGAGACAACAAGGGCTAACCCGACAGCCACTTCAGCCGCAGCGACAGTTATGGACATTATCATGAATACCTGACCCGTCATGTCTCCGAGCACCTTGGAGAAAGCAACAAAGGCAAGGTTTGCAGAATTGAGCATCAACTCTATCGACATCAGCACTATGATTATATTTTTCCTTGTGATAACACCAATAGTACCTATAACAAAGAGTATTGAGCTAAGCACAAGGTAGTGTTCAACGCCAATTGCCACCCTAATCCAACCTCCTCTTAGCTATAACCACAACCCCTATTATGGCAACTACGATTAACACCGATGTGAGCTCGAAGGGTAGAATATAATCTCTGAATAAAACCCGGCCCACACCTTCCACCGTTCCAAACTGGTCATTCGAAATTGCTTTGGCACCGTATAAAATTAAGCCCTTGTTGAAGCCTAAACTTGTTAAATAGCCGACCACAACAAGTATCACCAATAAAATACCGAGCTTAATAGGACTGTTTTGATAATCGAACTTAAGCGAGTCCTCATTAAGGTTTAGATACATCACAGTAAAGATAAAAAGCACTATTATCGCCCCGGCATATACGAGGACCTGAATTGCCGCAATAAATTGTGCAAGAAGCAAGATAAAAAGCACGGCGGTGGAAAAAAGCGTAAGAACTAGTGATAGAGCACAAACCACGGGATTCCCATGCGTAATAACAAGAAAAGCCCCCGCTACCGATGCAGCGGCAAAAATGTAAAAAAGTATGGCTTCCAACTCCGTTTCGCCTCTGTAAGTTAGTTAGACGAATGGTATCTGATAATATGAAAAATTCAACTTTAAAAAATGCGGATATAAGGCCCAATCTTCACTCTTGAAAATAATGAAACTCCCTGCAGCTTGGAGGCTGTCCGACAATTACGGATGGAAAAAATTTGCCCTCTCAGAATGCTCCAGGATCAACGATTGGCAACCTGGGAGGGGTTTTTTGACCCTTAAGAATGACGATTTTTGCATTTATCGGACAGCCTCCAAGCTGCAGGGAATTCACTAGTTAAATTTTTTAGTTGTTATGTCATCCCCGAAATCAGTAGTCGGGGATCCAGAGGTAAAAGCATGGATTCCCTATTAAGGATTTAGGGAATGACAACCAGGGGGGGTAGCCTTGCCCTAAGCCCTGAGTTTCATCGAAGGGTCGAAGGGCCTGCCCTGAGGCTGCGCGAAGGGACTTGTGACCTACCCTATAGGGAAGGACTCGTCTGGAAATGGGGACAGAGGTCCACTATTATTCAAGAGAGGAGCCTATATTTGAATATCGATTCAAATCCGCATATATTTGATCTACTTTTTTGATTCTTTTCCTGCAATCAAATGAAGGAGGCGAAAAAATGAGACTCAAGGGCAAAACCGCTTTGATAACGGGTGGAGGTGAAGGAATCGGTAAGGCGACAGCGCTCCTTTTCTGTAAGGAAGGGGCAAAGGTTGGAATCACCGGAAGAACCAAGAAGAAATTAGATCAGGTTGTAAGAGAAGCTAAAGGTAAAGGGGAAATTGTGGCTTTTCCTGGCGACGTATCTTTAGAAAAACAAGTCAAAGATACTGTAAATAAATTCATAGAGAGGTTTAAAAAAGTCGACATATTATTCAACAATGCAGGTATGCTCGAAGCTGGGAATGTTTTGACGACCTCGGTGGATTCATGGGACAGGACAATTGATATAAATATCACAGGTATGTTTTTGATGTCAAAATATGTTATTCCACATATGATAAAAAACGGAGGTGGTTCAATAATAAATAACTCCTCGGTTGCAGGATTTATAGGATGCGAGAATACACTCGCCTACAGCACATCAAAAGGTGCTGTCATGCAGTTCACAAGAAGCATGGCGCTAGACCATGTAAAGCAGGGAATCAGGGTAAACACAATATGTCCCGGGTTTATAAAAACCAAGATGAATGAAGATTTCATCGGGAACCCGCCCGATGCACAAAAACAGTTGGATGAAATAGCAGCCAAAATCGTTCCCATTGGAAAGCGCGGAGAGCCCATCGACATAGCATACGGCATCCTCTATCTTGCGTCGGATGAAGCTAGATACGTCACTGGATCAAGCCTTGTTATAGACGGCGGTTGGACAGCTTATTAAAATTAATTTCAATCCCAACTCACAAATATGGGCTATCTGCTCTTCACTACACCTACCTTCTCGCAGAACTGCTCCACAGGGCATTCAGTGCACTTTGGAGAGATGGGACGGCATATAATCTGTCCAAACGCAACCAGGAGACTGTTATAATCTACCCAATATCGCTTGGGAAGCTTTTCCCTTAAGACCATTTCGGTTTCAAAAGGGGTTTTAGTTTCTATGAATCCCCATCTATTTGAGATCCTGTGTACATGTGTATCAACACAAACCCCAGGCTTTCCATAGCCCAGGGTCACCACCAGATTGGCAGTCTTTCGTCCGACACCCTTTAACTTGAGAAGCTCATCGATCTCATCAGGAACCCTGGAAGCGTATTTTTCGATCAGATTTTCACAAACCTCTCGTATTATTTTTGCCTTATTTCTATAGAATCCCACCGGGTATATGGTTTTCTCAATTTGTTCAGGGCTGAGCGCAAGCATATCGCTTGGATTATCCGCCATCGTAAATAATTTTTTAGACGCGATACTCGTAGTTTCATCCTTGGTTCTGAGGCTGAGAATAGTCGATATTAAAACCTTGAATGGATCACGACTTCTCTTAGCCGTATATGTAACAGAAGGCGTCTTCCAATTTTGGTACTCTCTTTTTAGGATCGCAATTATCTTAGGGATATTTTGTGTTTTAAATTTTCTCAACTTTAGAAATCGTTAAAATTTAGGTATAAAGAGATACGATTTTCTTAGCATCAAAAAACTAATAAACTATTTCAATTTCTTATATAATAGGAACCAATAAGTAAACAATTCCATTTCTAGTTCGTGGAATCCACTATACTCTTTAGATACAATCCTCCAGAATCTGTCATTGTGCCTCTTTTCAATTACGTGAACAATTTCATGAAATATTACATACCCTAAAAGGTGTTCTGGAAGATATTTCACTAATAAATTCACAGTAAGATTTCTTTTTTCGCTTAAACTTGCCCACTTTGTCTTCATTTTCCTGAAATAGATTTTGTTAAGTTTAACACTCAGTTTTTTTGAACATTTCTTTGCTAATGCAAGAACAGTTTTTCTAAACTCTTTTTCTTCTATGTCTGATATTTTCTTGTTATTACTATTTCTTAGGCATTCTCTTATAAAGTTCGTTTTATTTAGTATCCATTCTTCTTTCTTCTTTAACAGATTGTAATCGTTAAATCCAGGTGGAAGTATTAAAATCAATTCTCCCGTCTTAAACTCCAGTCTAGGATATTTCACATTTCTGTATGAAATTTTATAAGGTATATCAAGCAGCTCCATAATTTTTCACGCTTTCCATCAACTTATCATATATGTGGTTCATATCATCAAAAGATAGGCTATACTTTTTTTTATATGCTCTAACAAACCTTCTAACCTCTCTTTCCACTTCTTTTGTAACAGTGGTTTGGGTTGACCATCCTGGAAAAGTATACTTCTCGAGTTTTTCATAAAGATTTCTTACGTCATTTACTAATCCATCACCGCTTCCAAATTTATCTTCGAGAATTAGCAACATCGAATACGCTAGATTTGAGAAGTTTAATCCCCTTTGCCTATTGGAAAGTTCTTTCATGTGATTCAAAAGTTCCACGCCTTCCGAGTAGAGTCTTTCATAGTCTTTTGTCTTTTCTTTCCACAACCTGAGAAGTCTCTCCACCTTCTCAACGAGTGATTCATAGATGGGATTACTGTGCCTTTCTACAAGAACAAGTCTATTCAATGTAAAAAGAATATTAGCGGCCTTTTCTTCTTTACTTTTAACCTTTTCTTCTAATTTTTGTAGATAATTTTCATCAAATTCAATTACGGGTAGTCCAGCTTCTAATTCTTCAATTTCTGTGGACTTATGTATGAATCTCACTGTCTTATCATAGTATTTTTTCACATAACCATCATAAGAAGGTTTTTTCATTACTGTTTTCATGTAATACGTGTAAATGGCAGATAGCCACTTATAAGCCTCAAAATATTCAAGCTTAATTTCATTTGGCCCAAGTAACTCAAACAACTTTCTAAGACCTCTATATTTATCTGTAAATTCCTTCTCTATTTCTTCGTCGGAGGTGATATGCTCTATAGTCTTGAGTAAGGTATCCCTGTCATAATTTTTGGGGATACCCTTAAGAATTTCGAATACTTCTTTAATTAGAATGATGAATTCCTCCTTTAAACTATCGTAGCTAAATAACGCTCCTTTAATATCATCTTCGCTATAAATCTCTAAAGCCTTTTTGAAATCCTTTAACACTCCAATGTAATCGATCACCACTCCTTCTCCTTTTAAATCCTTGTATGGTCTATTTGTCCTCGCCACGGCTTGCAGAAGTTTGTGTTCTTTGAGAGGTTTGTCGAGGTACATGACTTGGAGTATTGGTGCATCGAATCCAGCAAGTAGCATATCCGTCACAATTAGAATTTTCGGAATTTCTTCTTCTATAAAAGATTCTCTTATTTTTCTTCTTAAACTTTCGGGCTCCATATCACCATATCTTGCTCTAGCTTCCCTCAATACAGTTGATCTGATATCTTTTTCCCTTCTCTCATCATGAGTCATTACAACTTCTGAGTAATCTTTTGGAAGGTGCTTATCAAGCTCCGTTTTATAGATAGCACAAGCGGTTCTATTTCCAGCAACAACCATGGCTTTGAACTTTCCCTCGATATTCTCTTTAAAATGATTCGCTATATCTTCTGCAATCACTCTTATCCTCTCGGGATTCTCCAGTATCACTTTGATCGCATTGAGTTTTTTCCTGATTTTTTCTTCAACATCGCCCCTTATATCTTCAGGTAGTTCTTCAAGCTCTGTCTCTAGAAATACCTCAAGCATATCCTTTTTTAAATGAACATCTTTTTCAAGCCGTGGCTGATAGACGATTTTCAATGTGAATTTATCTCTGATGGAGTCAGTAATAAAATATCTGTCTAGATAAGGTTCTTCAGGAGGATAGCTAAACTCTTCGTAAGTATCCTTCCCTCTTTTTGATATTGGGGTGCCTGTAAGAGCAAAAGAAAAAGCGTTCCTAAAAATCGATTTTCTTTGTGCGCCGAAAAGGCCATACTGAGTCCTGTGCCCTTCATCTATAAATGCGATCACATTTTTTCTGTTCAATATAGTTTCTTTTTGATTTGAGACTTCTTCTATAACATTTTCTAACTCTTTAAGCTCATCTGGCCTAAATTTGTGAATTAGGAGTATAAATATTCCTCTTTTCCCTCTGTAGTCGTCGAAGCTCAGAACATCCTTCAATCTTTCGACTGATCCTATAATTTCAGGTCGGACTATTTCCAAAGAATAAAATTCCCCATATAGTTGGTCCTCGAGATCAATCCTGTCAACAATAAAAAATATAGAGGGGTTTTCAAGTTCCTTTGAGTAGTAAAGCTTATTCGCAGCGAATATCATGGTAAGTGTTTTGCCACTTCCCTGCCAGTGCCATATGAGTCCTTTATTTTTTTCTTCCACTCCTTTTAGATTCTTAATAACCCTATCAACCATTTTATTAGACGCTCTCAATTGCATATATCTCGTTATAACTTTAGAAGCATTTCCGAACTCAACTCTGTAAAAGAGAAAATTCCTTAATATATCAAGTAGGTTTTCTCTCGATAACACTTCAATTGTTGAATCAATCGAATCTTTTCCTTCTACTTTCCACTCGTATATTTTCACCTCTTCCTGCCAGGGTACAATCGGGAAATATTTAGCTTCAGATTCTGCAGCAACTCCTATCTGTATATATTTATACAGCTCAGGGACAATATCTTCATAATCTTTAATTTGCTTGTAAGCAGATTCCCAACTCTCGGACAGGCTGGTGGGATTCTTGCACTCGATATTTACAACGGGGATTCCGTTTACATAAAGAATGATGTCTGTTCGTATTTTATCCTTGCCGTAAAAGTAGACCTGACGTGTAACAATGAACTCGTTGTTATTTATGTCTTCAAAGTCAAAAAGCTGGACGTATTTTACAACCTTTTCTTTTTCAAATTTGACAGGGACTCCAAATTTATAGAAATTCAAAATCCTTTTTGCTCCCTCATGGCCTGTCCCTGTGAGCTTTAACTCGTTTTTAACACGATTAATCTCCTCTTCTCCAATCCCAGCCTTCTCGTTAATCCTCTCAAGAGCTTTTGACAAGTTCGGAATAAATAGATGTTCTTCGTAACTATCCCTTTGAAGTTCATCGGCTGGAACGAAATTCCACCCCTTTTCCTCAAGTTTTCGTATTACATAGTCTTCGACAAGCTTTGATTCAGTAAATCTCATACTAGACCTTTGTAATTTGTAAACTTAGTTTGCCATCATTGCTGTCATCCTGAGCCGAAGCCCTGAACGGAGTGAAGGGACTGCGAAGGATCTAGCAAGCCGTCTCCAACATTTGTATTCTTCTAAGAGTTCTATGTTCTTACGTCTTTTGGACATAAACGATATTCTCCATCACATAAGATCTAATCATTGGTTTTAATGCATCACCAGTTACAAGCTCAACCTTTGCTCCAAGCTTATCCGTGAGATAATCTTCAAGCTCGATGAAGTTGAAAAATCCTATCGGTTTTTCAAATTCAACTAGGATATCTATATCGCTTTCCGGTGTTTGTTCTTCCCTTGAATATGAGCCAAAGAGACCTAGATTCTTTACATTGTAAGTTTTGCTGAGATAAGAAAGCTCATCTTTAAGAATCTTTAAAATCTCCTCTTTTCTTTTCATTTTATGTACCTTCTTTTCTTAATGATCTTTCAAAAATCTGGGTAGGCAACGAGTCCCTTCGAGTAAGCTCAGGGCAGGCTTGCTCGTTGTATCTTAATAATCCACCAGCGAGACTGGTGGCTACCCTAGCCAATTCGTGAGACTTTTTCCACACCTCCAAATCTTCAAATCTTTTCGCTTTTTCCTTCCTACTGTCTTCTGTATCCTGTTTGCTGTCTACCATATACTTTCTACTGCCTACTAATTTGTATGTAAACTGTAAACTGTAAACAGTACACCGGGTAATAACTGAAAAAACCCACTTACCTAACAAACCCGTCTACTGTCTACCACCTACTGGCTACTTATCTTTACTCTTCTTTTTCCACTCAACAAATCATTCATCAACCCTTTCTTCACCCTTACTAACTTTTCCCTTTTCTTCCTCAACAACTCCAACCTCTTATCCACCGTGCTCAGTATTTCAGCAATCTTTTTCTGTTCGGGGAGGGAGGGGAGGGATAGTCTGAATATTTCAAACAATGATTTTTTAATTATAGGTACGGCGGCTGTACCAGAAAACGATTTGAGAAATTGGTTTTTGAACGTAATTGCGTAGTAAACATAATATGAATTTATTCCCTCACTACATATGATTGTATTTATTTGTTGATTAGTAATACAGTTTGTATAGGTTAACCCTGTCTTGCCTATTGTTGATCCAATACATACGACCAAGACCGCGTCCTTTGGTAAAATGAATCCAATTCGTTTCGCGCCTACTTCTGAAACATATCTCTCTGTTTTGTAAACATAATTTGTTTCACCCATATCTGCGGGAGTAACGAAAGGTACATCCCCATTCCAGTAAGCTTTGTTTGATGTCGCTGGTGTTTTCCCTGTAATTACCTTGCCAAGATTCTTTATTTTAACGACTTCCCACTCCTTCGGTATATTTCCTATCTCTGTTTGCTTGAATTCTCTTCTTGCCTGTCTACTGTCTACTGGATTCCATCTACCAGTCAATAGCTCCTGCATCAAGCCTCTCTTCAACCTCTGAGTCTTTTCTATGTCTTCATCTACCTTCTCAATTGCTTTATCTACCGTAGAAAGAATCTCCGCAATCTTCTTCTGTTCGGGTAGGGGTGGGATGGGGAGTTCAAAACTCTCAAGGTCATTTTTGCGAACTGCCTTGAAAGTTGATCCAGTAGAAATAGCTTCAAATCTTTTACTATTATGTTTAAAATAATAGAATAAGAATGAATGACTGAGTCTATTTGACTTGCATCTGATCGCAGCTAATCCCCTACCAATACAAACTTTTGAAGGAGATATGTTGACTTCTCCCACAGGCGCTCTCACGGAAATTAAAATATCATTTTTTTCTGCTACTTTTACTGGCTCGGAGCAATAAACAGTTGGAGATGGATAAATCTCCCCAAATTCCATTTTCCCTTGAAGAAAAGGCAAACCGTTTTTCTCTTTGTTGTAAGTTGATGATGGAGGAGATTGCCCCATAATAAGTTCTACTAGACTTTCATCATCTAAACTTTTTATCTCCCATTCATTTGAGAGAGATTTCGCATCTGTTTGTCCAAAATTTTCTTCTCTAATCATTTCCCACTAGTGCTTTTGCCATTCGTAACTTTTAATTCCACATCTACATCGAATTTTTCTTCCAACAGTGTCATAATATTCTTCTGATATGTATCTGTTACAATCACCACATTCAAATAAACTTGCAAGCTCATTTATATCATCATAAAATACTTTTAAATCTGATATGTTGTCCTTGTATGAACTATAGTGAGATGTCTTACTTCCGATAAAAGAAGAGGCGCTTAATCTATTCAAAACTTCTTCATCTTTGATCGGGCACTTTCTCTTTTTTACAGTACTTCTTAATTCAGAAAGCATTTCATATGACATCCTGTCTTCATTCTTATCATTATAAAGAAATTCCATTTTAACTTTGGTATTGAAAGAAATCTCTTTGAGGTGTCGCTCCAGATACTTCCTCATCATGTTACCCAAATCCGACTCATCAGATTTTTCAAGCTTCTTATCTATTCTTTCTTTTAGTTCTATCAATGGAATTTCTAAATCCACTCCTTTTTCTGAATCCCAAACTATTTTATTTATGAACCAATTTTTGCCTTTAACTATATTGGCAAAATAATCGAACCAATCTTTTTCATGAGTAAAAACGAAGATCTGATAATCTGAAAATTTCTCGACCAATAAATTTGCAAATCTCAAACGATGTGTTTTATCAAAGCTTGATATAACATCATCTAGAACAAAAAACTTATTAACTTTATTGAAAGCTTTCACGGATGAAAGAAATAAGCATATTCCCAAACAATTGAGATGAGATTCACTTAAATACTTGTCTGGCGGAGAAACTATTTCACCATGAAATTTATGTTGAATTGTTATCCCGACGAAATCATCATCCTTATCTAAGGGAATTATTTCAATTTCGTCAACATCTTCAGATGGATTCATATAGAGATACAATTCATTAATGTCCTTGGATATGGCATTTAAGAATGATAATAGACCTTCTCTTTGTTTTTTAACGAATTCATTATAAATCAGTTCCATTGATTGCACTTGCTGCTTGTGGAGATCAAATTCTTTCTTGAGCGACTTAATTTCTTTATATGCTTGCCGAACCGTTATTAATTTGCTATTGATAGAAAATTTTAGGTCATCCTTTTTAGCAGTAACTATCTTTTCTTTTTTCTCTTTTAAAATAGAAATTATTTGCTGAGCAGTTTCTAAATTAATCTTAATATGGTCTTCTGGCTTCTTTATTTCCTTAAGAGTAATAAGAGGATCTTCTTTTAGACTCTCTGAACAATTCTCCAGTATCTTCTTAATCTCTTCAACTTCATTTTTGATTTGCAGATTATCTTCTATTGAAAGGCATTTTTCCTTTAAAGTAGTCTCAAATTTTGGTGAAGCATTTTGGATAATTGTCAACGTAGTATGTCTTACTTCTTCCAAATTTTCCTTTTCTTTTTTGAAAGTTGATAATTCTTCGATTCTTTCTTTCAGTTCATTAATTAATTGTTCTCGATTTTTCCCCTGTAAACATAGAGGGCACTTATCAACTTCAAAAATCCTATTTTTAAGAAGCCTAAGCCCTTCTGATAATAATTTTTCCAAACTTATCCTCTTAAATTTTTCTAAATCCTTAAAAATCCCCTGATATTTTTCGTAGTAGTTCGTATAAGATGAAGCAATATCCTTTACGTAGCTTTTTAAATTGCTAAGTGGCTCAATTACATTATCATATGAAATAGTTAAGCGGAGAGACTCATCATCCCCTGGCTTTTTGATCAACTCAAGGATACTGTCAATACTTTGGTCGTCCTTAACATCGATGGAAAGTTCTAAAGGTTTAATTGATTCCTTAATCGCACTAAAATACTGATCATCATTATTAATGTTTTGCCCTATTTCGTTTAATATTTGAGCTTGCTTGTTGTTAATGTGACTTTCAAAATTTTTAATTTTTAGTTCATTTTTAAGACTATTTACCGTCTTTTTGAAAACATCTTTTATTCTTGTAACTTCAGAAAAACCAATTATTTGTGATATTTCGTTAAGTTTTTCAGTTTTAGTTGATAGGATAAATCTTAGCAAGTCTTTATATCTAAGGATCAAGTTCTCTTTTTGGGATGCTTCAAGGTAATCATTAAACTTAGAAGTTTCGTTTGAATATTCACTCGATAATTTAGAGCGTTGTAAGGAAAGTTTCTTAAGTGAATTCAGATTTGAATCAGAAAATTCTAAATTGATGTAAGCATCTTCATCTTCAGGTAAAAAAATATTTCTTAAAGCATTAATACCTCCAGTACCTATCTCTTCTCTTGAAAGATGTTCAACTCTACCTGTATAGAACCACTCAAGAGAATCGGTAATTGAACTCTTACCACTTCCATTATCACCATATAACAAAATCGACTTTGCCTTGTCTAGGGAAAGGTTCAGGTTTTCTCTAATTCCTCTAAGAGCCTTAATTTCAATATTTTTTATCTTCACTACTCTTAACCTCTCGAATTTTTTCAAGTCCATTTAATATATTTGTGTTTGTTAATTTGCGCTCTTTGTATAAATTCATTAAAGTCGTAGCAACATCATTCTGTACTCCCTCAATGTTGCCTATTTCTTCAAAAAATTCCTCTATAATTTCGACTCCAGCTTTAATATAGTGAGTCATTATCTTTTCTCCTTTTCAAAATAATTCCAGTCAATTTCAAGAATTACAGGCAAATCAATTTCTTTGATCTCAAACCCAGTTTTATTATTGCAAATTGGATAAACTCCATAAATTTTTAGAAAATCTAGAATGAAATAACTTTCTAAATCCTCAATACGGTAATTCCATAATTGTTTCAGCATTTCAAAATTAAGATAGGTAAAGTACAAACCTTCTGTTTTTCTATAGTTCACAAGACCTTCATTCCCAGACGAACCTTCATAATGATCGGAAAGTCGCTTACCTATACTGTTAGTTTTCTTTTCACTCATTCCGATATATATCAATCTTGACTTTCGAAAAGGATAAGGAATTTCTATCTCTTTTAGAAAGATAAAATAAAGACCACGTATTCCCATGAGAGGGTTAATATTAATTAATTCAAAATTAAGATGGTTATCGAAGAAGATTTTTATATTTTGCATATATTCTTTTTTTATTTTATTTGATCATTGCTATTGCATTTGAATATCTTTCAGATGAAGGATTGTAAACTGAAGCTACTGTAAAACTTTCGTTAAGTAATCTCAGTGATGTTATTAGATTAATATCAAATTGTCTCCAGTTTGGAATCTCATGAGGTTTAGTAGAGAATCCGGCTTCTTGGTAACAATCTACTTTTAATGTTCCACTTGTTTTATCTCTATATAGCGCATGAGGATGTACTAATCTATTTCCTTCACCTTTATAATTAAGTTCAACTTTATACCCTGATTTGATTGCTTCAATAATTTGGTTTTTTATGCTCATTGTTATCTCCATCATTTTCTGTTATTTCCATGCTTTAGCTTTCTCATAATCATCAACTTAATCATCAACCTAATCATCAACTCACTTTAAGCTCAAAAACAAGGCTCCTTCCTTTTCCGACCGGTCTAATCACATCCAATTGAACCAGTTTAGAAAGCTCTTTGTGAGCGGCTTGAGAAGAGATCCTAAACATCTCCCTTACATTACGATTCGTTATGCTCCCATTTTGATTTATGAATTCCACAATCCTCATCTGCTTTCCCGTTAATGCGATCTGTCCTTGCTTTGCTCTTCTCAATCTTTCACTGCTAAGTCTTATAACTCTTTCCTTTACAGCCGCTATGCTGACGTTTACCCCTTCAACAAAATATTCAAGCCAATTGGTTATATCGAGTGTCTTCTGATCTACACTCTGTAGCGCCTTGTAATAAGACGGTCTGTCCGAATCATAGTAGTCGTCGAGAGAAAAGAATTGTTTGGCATCAAATCCTTTCTGATAAAGTATTAGAGTCGCAAGTACCCGTGCTGTTCTGCCATTGCCGTCTACATAGGGATGGATTCTAACAAATTCGTAATGGGCTACTCCTGCCTCAATCAAGGGGTCAAGGGCATCAATCTCAGGCGAGTTTAACCACGCAATTAAATCCCTTACCAAGTCCGGAACATCTTCATTCTTAGGCGGTCTAAAAATAACCTCTCCCGTCGATCTATTTCCAACTATTACATAGCGATTACGATAAGAGCCACAATCTGATGGGTTCTTTAATGTTTCTTTCGTTACCAATTTGTGGATGTTTAGAATGTCTTCATCGGCAATCTTCTTGCCAACCGTTACCCTCTCGATATTTTCGAGTACCCACAAATAGTTTAAGACCTCTTGTTTATCCTTGCGGGTCGCCATTACTTCGCGTCCTTGAGCTAAATTGCTGACCTGTTCCAGAGATAACCTGTTTCCTTCAATGGCCGTAGATGAATGGGCGCTTCGGATAATTGCTTCACGGCGAAGAGAGACCTCCCATTTGGGTATGAGAGGTGAATTCAAAATTATTGCTCTTGCTTCAGCGATATGGGTAAGATTTCTAACGATCTTATCTGTATATCTAAAATTTGGTTTAAACATTGATAGTATACTGTTAATTTAAGCTCAATAGATGCACCCTTCAACATGCTCGGGATGAACTCCGCGACGAAGAATCTAGAAACAATAGATCCTTCGCTGCCCCTTCACTATGTTCAGGGCTTCGGCTCAGGATGACAGATAAAAAGCATAGACTCTTCACTTCGTTCAGAGTGACAAAAATGCAAGGGTGACAAAATAGTGTTTATTCAAACCACTCTTCACTCAAATCCTTCCATTCTGGATTTATAGATTCAATTAAAGCTATCTTTTTCTTTCGCAACCATCCCTTTATCTGTTTCTCCCTTGCAATCGCTTCCTCGACGTCATTTGTGTCTTCATAATAAACTAACTTAGTGATGTTGTATTTCTTTGTAAAACCCTCAACCATCTTATTTTTATGCTCATAAATGCGGCGTAAAAGATCATTGGTCACGCCAGCGTAAAGGGTCTTCGAGCGGTTAGTCATTATGTAAACATAGTATTGTCTCATTTCTAATACACCGTCAATTAGGGCTATGTCATTCTGACCCCTTTCACGGTATAGAGCACACGCTCTAGCAAAGAATCATCTATTAGACTCTTCGCTCGGCTCAGAGTGACAGCAGGAATCGTCATTCTGAGGAGCCCTTCGGCTATGCTCGGGGTAAACGCCACAACGAAGGATTTTGAAACAATAGATCCTTCGCTTACGCTCAGGATGACAGAAAGGGCGCTCGGGATGACACTTAGCAAACCTTTTTTCACTTCAGTTCCTCGAGATACCCCTCGATACTTCTTCCAACATCTGCGAGTTCATCTTCTATTCTGCGGATTTCCTTCCACTCTTGCTCTACATCTATTTCCTCAGTTTCTTCTTCTGGAAAGACATAAAGGGTCACATTCAGGTTGTAGTCGTTTTCTTTAATCTTTTCTTTGTCAATGATTTTGGAAAAACCATCTTTTTCTTCGAATTCTTCATATGCTTTTACAATTTTATCTATATGATTATTTCCTAGTTGATTAAGTTTTCTGACTTCGGGGTGCTGCTGGAAATCTTTGCTTGCGTTTATGAATAGAATTTTTTCTTTTCTCTCATCTGTTTTGTTCTTGTTGAGAATTATTATTGCTCCTGGCGCGCCCGTGTTATAGAAGAGCTTTTCGGGAAGTAAGATGATAGCCTCAATTAAATCTGAATTTACAATACTCGTTCTTATTACCTTTTCTTTACCGCCCCTGAATAGACAGCCATTGTCTATTACAACACCGACCCTTCCATTTTTTTCATCTGCTGACGCTAACATGTGCTGAATCCAGGCCCAATCTGCAGATTGCTTCGGTGTAAATCCACTCTTAAACCTTTGTTTCCAGAACTCTCCTTTTTTAAGAATGTTCTCTTCATAACCATCCTGGTTCCAGGGGGGATTAGCTATTACGACATCAAATTTCTTAATATTTTCCCCTTCAGTTCGACTGAGCTCACCACTAGCCTTGAATTTGGGATAAAGTAGCGTGTCTCCAAGCAAAAGCTGAGCATTTCTTATATCGTGGATATATAAGTTCATTTTTGCCAGGGCAAGAGTTCTGTGATTAGCTTCCTGTCCATAGAGAAAAAGTTTCTCGGCTTCACTTTTGCCGTTTTTATTTTTAATGTGATCGTAGGAAGTTATTATCATCCCACCTGAACCACAGGCAGGATCACAAACACTTTCTCCGGGTTTTGGACTAAGAATTTCAACAATAAGTTTTATTACTTCTCTCGGTGTATAGACCTCCCCTTCTTTTGCCTTTTGTGGCGCAAAGTATCTTAAAAGCCACTCGTATGCATCACCGAGGATATCAGGTGATACATGCTGAAGGGGTTTAGCACTAAACAATTCAACCAGTTGTCTTAATATTTCTGCATTTTCGCTAGAAGATGTAAATTGAACGAAATCAACGTTTTCGAATACGTCTTTTAGCTCGGGATTTCTCTCAGCAAGATTCTTCATAGCCTTGGAAAAGTTTTCGGGAAGTCTTGCAGGGTCTTTCCTGATTTCATCCCAAAGCAGTTCTTTTGAAATATCAAAGTCGTGATAGATAGAATTTTGCGCTTCTTCTGTAGCTTCCTCTTCACTCAGCCCATCTTCAAGCGCTTCTTTGTAAGCGTGTTCAAATTCCATCTCCCACTTGTCGCTTATCCTTTTATAGAAGAGAAGGAGAAGGATAAAACTGTAATCCACTCTCGTTCGAATAAGGTCTGCTGCGCCCTTTAGGAGGGTTTCGAGGTCGGCCCTTGTTAATTGCCTTTTAGCTTTTAATTCCTTAAATAACTCGTTTTGTTTATCTATGAGGGTGTAAATTCGTTTCCTGGCATCGGTAGGATCAAAATCTACCTTTATCAAGCCGCTCTTTCGTAGTTCAGAAAGAATTACATTTATTTGGTCTTCACTATCCTCAAAATTTTTATTTAAGATATTTGCAGCTTGATCGAAACGGAAGGTAGAATCTTTATATGTTCTCCATAAGGCTTCATATCTTTTCTCTAGCCAGGAAGTAACCATAAGCCATCTCCTTTGAGAAAATTAGATAAGTAATCATCCATTAACTTATACAATAAGCTTCTTGTTAAGATTTGTCAATATAATTTTTATTTTGCTATATAAGCAAGGTGATACACGGTGCCAGACTAGAATAATTGATGTTAAAAAGTATATTTAAAGCTTAATATTTCGCTAGTTCCGTGAACTATTGCATATAATATGCACTATTCAGAAGGAAACATAATTATAAGTAATTAGTGGACGTAATGGCTTTATCCTCCGCTAATAAAATTAGGAACAGATACTTAGCTATTCCTTATCCACACTTCGACTAGGCCCTTCGACGCGGAAAGGTAATCGGTGTGAGCAGCTTTTATACAGGCCAAACCGAACGATCATCTACGTTGTCCAGTCAAGTTAATCCTGAATCCCGAGAAATTTAGCGACAGACAATATGTTTTTACTTATAACAAAATAGGATTTCTTCTGATTCTTTTGTAGTATCTATTTCTCTTCTTAAATAATTTTTCCAAAACCTCGATATTGCTGTCTCTATAGTCATAAACCTTCTTGATCTTACCTTCTCCCCGTTGAATTCTGCCAATATACTGAATAAGCTTTCCCTCGAATGAAAAAGGAAATACAAGAAAAAGACAATCTAGATTATTTATATCACTCCCCTCACCTAGAAGTTGACCAGTTGCAATAAGCACTTGAAAGTGTCCTTCATGAATACGTTTTTCATATTCGTTTCTTTTCTTTGGAGTCATGCCTCCAGTAAAACTGACTATTTCGAAATCCCTTTTTAGGTAAAAGTTTAAGATGTCAACGTGTTCCTTCCTCTCGGTTAAGACGAGACATCTATTACCTTTTTTCACTTCTTGAACTATGTCATTAACAATTATTGCATTTCTATTAGAATCGAATGTCAGAATCTTTGTGATCGTATGAAAATCACTAATTTTGGCTGGAAAGGGAAGGAGGAAATTAGTGTTTCTTATTACAACTTCTAATTGTCCTCGTTGATCCTTGTCAGATTCTTTTTGATAGTCCTTCGGAATTTCATGGATGACTTCTCCCAGATATGCATAAATGAGTTTTTCGTCATTGTATTTTCGTTTGGGTGTTGCGGTTAAGCCATGGAGATACTTTACATTGAATTTGGTTACCACATCCCGGAACATTTTCGCCGGCATATGATGACATTCATCAATTAGAAGCAATCCAAAAGATTTATTTAGTCCTTTCCATTCCGTTAACCGTGAAAGACTCTGTACCATTGCTACGGTTATCGGTGACTTGACTGCCTTTTTGTTAGATACAAACTGTCCTATTTCTTTTCTGGGAATACTTAGAAAGCTCTCAATACTTTCAATCCACTGATTGCATATCTGCTTTCTATGGGTAACAATAAGGGCTGGCTGTTTCTTCCTTGAGATGAGCTCGAGTCCCATAATTGTTTTGCCGGATCCTGGCGGAGCAACAAGAACACCCGAATCCGTATTGTCAAAACGATCAATAGCTTCTTTCTGAAAATCAAACAATTCAAAACTTGGCTTAAGTTGTATTTCTGCCAATTTATTTCTTTTGTCTTTAATCACATGATCAATACCGTTTTCCTTAAGGTGCCTTAATAACGGATAAAGGAATCCTCTGGGAATTAAAATATCATTTTGATCTTCGACAATTGTCTTGAAGTACTTTTGGATATTATATGTCGATAAACCAATATTTTGTTTGATAAAATACTCTGCATTGAAAAAATTCAGCTCTTCCCTAAGAAAAGAGGCGAGTGATCTCGTAATATAGGACTTAGGAATGGAAATATATTCGGCAATCGTAATAGGCAATAGACCTTTACTTGCGTTTTCATCTTTCCGATTCTTGCGATCTACAATGATGGCAAAAAGTTCGTTGAGCTTTCTCTTCGATACTTTTTCTACCTTATTGAGAAAATCCCATTGATCTCTTGCCGGCTCGAAATTACAATTCGGGTCAAGAAAAACACTATTACCAGTCTTCATTGATCTTCCTTGAAGAGGTAAAGCGATCAAGTTACCAAGCCCTTTGCCTGAATGATAGTCTTGATTCGGAATTAAACGATCGAAACTATCATCTTTATCTAACTCATCAATATTTTCTGACTCCCTGAGTAAATAGAAAAAGATACGACGACTTTTATGCGCAGGGTATGGCTCTTCAAAAAAACACCATGCATGTCCTCCACGCCCAGAGCGTGATCTTTCTACATATACAGGAAGGTCATATCTCTTAAAGGTAATAAAGAGTCGTTTCGCAGAATTTAACCAATCAACACCATCAAAATCAGCAGCAATAAGGTAGGAGGTATTGTCCGCCAAAAGTGGATAGATACCGACCACGATTCTGCCTAAAAGGTGTCGCTCTATATATAAATTAGCGAGTGGCATATATTCCTTTTTTAATCTGTCTTTGTAGACAGGGGAATATCCACTTACACTACCATCCCACTTCTCCCAACGCTGTGCGAAAACATCTGTTCTTGCCTTGAAGAATGAGGTAAATATGTCGAGTTGCCTTTGATTGGGGAAATATGACATTTCAACAAAAACTCTTCATGGTCAAAAGTTGCAATAAAATTTTAATTTATTCAAAGGGAAAGGAAAAGACTTTAACGCTCATCGCGAGATTATTTATCTACAATCCAATTGGTTGCCATAACACAGAAAGGATAGAAAACTGCTTCATTTCACTGCCAATTTCAGATGTTATATGTTTCATGGACAAAATTTTTACAATTTGATGAATACATTCATTTTGATTAGTCCTTTTCAGAATGAAAAGGACTTGAACGGCATTCCAAAAATTGCGGCCTGTGCTGAACTTGTTTCAGTATTAAGAAAATCAGAAACGAAGACGTAAAAATCTCCCTAAATCCCTCTTTAAAAAAGAGGGACTTCGTTTAATTTCCTCCTTTTTAAAGGAGGACTAATGAGGATTTTTGGTAAATTTTTTGGGCAGCCTTATCCTGGTCGAAGGATTGCTTCTTTGTACCTGTGCTGAACCATGTCCTGACGATAGGTCAGGATCTATTCAGTATCAAGA
>DASWID010000195.1 GCA_036397855.1 Thermodesulfobacteriota bacterium
GGAAAGAAACTGACCATTTTTCACATGAAGATTATCAAATTCTAAAGTTCCATGGCATATACCAGCAAGATGATAGAGACCTGAGACAAGAGCTTAAGAAAGAGGGTAAAGATAAGAAATACATTTTTATGATAAGGACCAAGAACCCGGGTGGAGAGCTTTCGCCGGAGCAGTGGGAAGTGCTGAATGAAATATCAGACCAGTGTGCAGATGGGACTCTTAGAATTACAACAAGGCAAGACATTCAATTTCATGGAGTAGGGAAAAAGAACCTTAAAAAAGCAATTCAGCTTCTAAATTCAGAGCAGATTTCAACTTATGGGGCGTGTGGAGACGGGAACCGTAATACGGTTGCTTGTCCTGTTTCCGATATCAGGAAGGAATCAAGCTTTGACGGGCAGAAGTGGGCAAAACTAATAACTGAACAGCTTAGCTATAAATCTAAGGCCTATTACGAAGTCTGGGTAGATGGCGAACGAATAACCACTCAAGATGATGAAGCAGAAACTATTTATGGTAAAACCTATCTTCCAAGAAAATTCAAAATCGGCATAGGGCATCCCGATGACAACTGTATTGATGTGCACACACACGATATTGGAATTGTACCTGTCTTAAGTGAAAGACTTTTGGGATTCAACTTAATGGTTGGCGGGGGCCTCGGAACCACACACAGGCAGGCAAAGACCTATCCTCGCCTCGGCGATCCGATAGCATTTGTTGAGCCAGCACGATTACTGGACGCAGTTACGAGGATCGTTGAGTTTCAAAGAGACCATGGTGACAGGGCAGACAGAAAACACGCCAGGCTTAAGTACGTAGTAGAGGAATGGGGCGTTCAAAGAGTTAGGAAGGAACTGGAGGCAAGGCTTGGATATGAACTTTCAGGCCCGAAACCGGTGAAACTTAAGAATATAGATCATCATCTCGGATGGCACGAACAAAACACACGAGGTCTCTGGTATGTAGGTATATTCGTGGAGAATGGAAGAGTTAAAGACACAAAAGAAAATAGAATGAAGAAGGGTCTCCGTGAAATTGTCCGTAATTTCAGGCCCGGGATCAGGCTCACTCCCCTGCAAGATCTCGTGCTAACGAATATCCCAGAGGGGAAAATAGAAGAGTTAAAGACTGAGTTAAAAAGATACGGAATAAAAACGGAAAAAGAGTATTCGCCTTTGAGAACCAGTTCCATGGCTTGTCCCGCCCTTCCTACTTGTGGACTTGCTCTTGCGGAGGCTGAGAGATATCTACCATCGCTTATAGACGAGCTGGAAAAAAGGGGTTATGGAAATAAAGATATAAAGATGCGGATGAGTGGCTGTCCAAATTCTTGTTCAAGACCCCCCGTCGCCGAAATCGGGATCATAGGAACATCGCCTCATAAATACAATATTTATCTCGGCGGGAATTATGAGGGGACCAGGCTTAATAAGCTCTTCGAAGAGAATGCCGATGATTCAATGTTGGCTGATAGAATTAGCAGTTTAATAGATCTGTATAATCACATGAAAAATAAAGATGAAAGATTTGGCGACTTCTGTGACCGTACTGGGATCGAAACAATTAAATCTATGATAAATGAAATAGGCACGATAAAAATCTCTTGGAGTCAGCGCTAAGCGTTATACGCTTTTAGTTCAAAAATTTGGTGGCATCCGGTATTCTGTCATCCCCGACTGGCTCAGTCGGGTATTCTTGGCGACTAGCAGAAACGATAGGCGGGGTTTTCTAACCCCGCTTGATGACCTGAAGATTCCCGCTACATTATTTTGATATTTTGTAGAGGAGGGCTTTAGTCCTCCATCCTCCACCATTTTTCTTGAAAAATAAATTCTAACAACCTCATATTTACTACCAGACTAGAAATAGAGTTTATGGTATAAGGTTAAGGAGAGACCCCCATGGTCCATTGCTGACTGCGATTGATATTGGTATTTACAAGTTGAGTTGTAAATCAAATTCCGGTAACGTGTTTATGTGGGGCGATTTTTGCAGTTTGTTTGGCTTGTATTAGGGAGGGACAAACTTTATGAGAAAAATAAAAAAGATAGTCTGGGCTACCGATGGTTCAAAGGAATCTGAGGAAGCTCTAAACTATGCAAGATTTTTTGCCCAAAGATTTAACTCAGAAATAATAGGTGTTCATGTAATTGAAATGCCTGAAAGATTATTATATCACTATCTTACAGATCCTGAAAGTGAACACTACAGGTGGTTGAAAAGGGCTGAGCGGGATTATGCTGCAAAATTAGCCGCAATTGCCGATTATCTGACTGGTCAGGGGCTTAATTTTCGAGGAGAAATTTTAAAAGGAGCACCATATAAGGAGATTGTTAGATTTGCCAGTAATGAGAAAGCCAGCCTCATAGTTCTGGGGAAACGAGGACTCGGGCTTATAGACCGGATGCTCATTGGAAGCACCACGCTTAGAGTCTTAAGAGAATCCCGTATACCTGTACTTGCAGTTAAGAAGAGGGATGAAAAAAGTGCAGTGAATATACGCAATATACTTGTTCCATTAAACATAGATGAAAAAGTAGACTCTGCCATTAACTACGCGATAGACCTGGCGGAGAGGATAAACGCCAATATTTCGGCTATGTATGTTTTTAAGTTAAGCATCTATGACTATTCTGACTATGGAATTCATTCCAGCGTGATGGAAGTGTTAATGAAGGATTCTTCTAATGAACTTGAAAAGAGGATTGAGGAGATAAAGCTCAGGCGCGGGATTCAGAAAAAAAAGGTCAACAAATTAGAAATCAGCACAGAGATGACCCAGAGACTTAATCCGTCAGTTGCGATAGCTGACTATGCATCTAGTAAAAACATTGACTTAATAGTAATCAACACTCATGGAAGGAAGGGGGTTAAGAGGTTTATTCTGGGAAGTGTAACAGAAAAGGTAATTCAAGAATCTCCCTGTGCGGTGTTGACTCTGAAACCATAGGAATAAGGGGTCAATCCCTTGTTGACCAATCTTAATAAATAAGAATAATCTTTCTTAACCAGAAAATAGGTATTAAATGACTTGAGGGATTTCAAGTGTATTTGATCGAGAAGTTCATAGGAAATGTCTAATTTAAATGCAATATCAAGAAAATAAATCCCTTTTTTAAAACATCTATCAGTGGATACTTCGAACAACAAAAGATTTGCCCCTTTTAGTCCTTTTATTATTTTTAATCCATTCATATAGCTCAATTGGCTTTACATACCGTGCTGCCCCACAAAGAGATGCAATACATCATTGAGATTGTAATCGTTAATTGGCAGAATATCTACCGATCTATTTATCAGATGATTTAGGGTGTACTGTTACGAAATGGAAGAGCTATTACTTAACGAATATGAGAAGCCCACACGTCAGCACTATTCGATCCTTCTACTGAGTTGGGCGGGATGGATTTTTGATTTCTATGATCTGATCCTTTTTACCTTTCTTTTGATTCCCATAGGCAGGGAGCTGCATTTCTCCAATGTGACCCTTTCGTATGTTCTAGGCGCATCGTTGGCGGCAACCGCGGTTGGGGGTGTTGTCTTTGGATTTCTATCGGATCGTTATGGTCGCAAGAGTGTGCTTCAATGGACGATTTTAACATACAGTATCGGCACTTTCTTGAGCGGATTTGCTTCGAACATTGAGCTCCTGATGGTATTTCGGATCATTACCGGATTGGGTGTCGGAGGTGAGTGGGCCACGGGGCAGACCTATGTCGGAGAAACCTTCCCTCCAAAGGTGCGGGGCAGATACGGGGCGTTTATGCAAACGGGCGCTCCCATTGGCATCGCCCTGGCATCAATTGTAGGTGGGTTTGTTGAGCCCGTTATCGGTTGGAGAACGTGCTTTTTTATTTCTGTGTTACCCGCTTTACTTGTAATCATTGTCAGAAAAAGATTGCCTGAATCCGACATCTGGTTGACGAGGAAGAGATTGATTGACGAGGGAGTCCTACCAAAGGCTTCGGTTTCGAGGGAGGAGCGTGGTAAGTTTTCCGTTCTATTCTCGAAAGCGCACAGAAAGATGTTTATTCTATCCCTTGTCCTGGCAATATTTGATATGTCGGCATATTGGTTTACCTACTCGTGGCTCCCTGGCTACCTCCATCAGCAGAGACAATTTTCTATGGCCAAATCGGCGGTTTGGATGCTCGTAACTCAACTGGGTGGTTTTCTTGGCTACTTCACATTTGGCTTCGTTGCGGACATGTTTGGCAGGAGACCTGCCTATACGGTTTACTCGTGTATTATGGCCCTGGGGCTTATAATGATTACTTTGTTGTGGAATGTGATCGCACTCTACCCACCTATTATCTTGGCATTTATGTTCCTCGTTGGATTCGGGACAGGGATGTTTGGGGGCTATGGTCCTCTCTTCTCTGAACTATTCCCGACGGCAATCAGGAATACAGCCATGGGATCAGCCTTCAATTTGGCCCGAGGGGTACAGTTTTTCACTCCTGTTATTATAGCTGTGATTGCCGAGAAATATGGACTTGGAGGCGGTATATCCCTCGCTGCTCTCTTTGCTCTGCTCACGGGAGCATGGATCTGGACATTCCCGGAGACAAAAGGCAAGAAACTGGAAATATTGTAGAAAAGGGGACGCACGTCCCCTTGTTAGTTTTGGTTTTTACGGATTAAACTCGACCAAAAACAAATCCCCATCTCTCGCAATCCCCATGTCCCGGATATAAACCTTGGTGTCCCTTGGGCCCGGATCGAGTGGATTGCAGTCCAGCGTTGTTAGAGTATCTTCGAAGATTTCATCAAGAACTTCTATAGGGTCTCCCAACGCAGTCACTTCAGCAATGTCTTCCGCTACATCAGGAGCGATTTCTTCATTGTATACGTCACCCTCTTCTGGGCCAGCTAGCATAAAGATCCCCGGAATAGCACCGTTCTCTCCGGCGCGCCATTCACCAGAGTGGTCGGGCTCTTCACCGTCACAAAGAAACCCGTCATCCCCATCTGGTTGAAGTCCAGTAGGGCAGATATCCACATCCTCGCCGAAATAGCAGACGGTGCCGTCAGGCGCTTGGGCGAAGAAATTGCGAGAGACCTCAATGAGTAAACCGTCCTCGGATTCCATTTCCACAAGAACGCGTGTGTTCACGCCCGCTACCATTTCGATCTCATCCAAAACAGTGATCTCCAATCGGAGCACGCCTTCCTCGTCCTCAAGCACGTTCTCACTCCCCACAACCACCGGGAAGAACCCGTTGTCAATGACCAGCGAGAAAGGGCCGGCGTCCGGGTCGCAAATCTCAATACCTACGTTGGTATCTGGGCACGCTCCGCCCCCGCCGCCACCATTTTCGTCATCGCACCCGCCAACAACAAGTGTGGGTAACGTGCCCGCAATTAAAATAAGCAAAAGCTTCTTGTACCTTTTACGCATATCTGCACCTCCTATAAATTTATATTTTCATGGAGAAATTACAGCATATAATTCTAGCACACCATCTTTAAGCAACCCAATACCGGGAGCGTAGTATTTTAATTCCTTTGCATCCGGTTCAAGGAGTTTGATTATTTCTCTAATAGAGTTTATTTCCCAAATCCTCCCATGTGTTTGGATCGTAAACTCTACGAATCCCGGCTTGGCCCTATATACAAAGTACCAGGAGACAATTACGGGAACCTTTCATGAACATTACATTTTGGAAAGGTTTAATGTGAGTTCGGAATAAGAACCAGATGTAGTCTATGACCTGTGTGTCTGCCCTAACTTGGGACGAACACACAGGTTCGCCCCTGCATAAAAAGGTTTATAAAATTCGAAGAGGGGATGAGTCAGAAGCTATAGCATCGTGCATAACTTTCCATAAGGTATGGTCAAGCCATCCCGTTCATCCTGAGAGTCGAAGGATGCGCGGCTTTGTCTTGGCTGAAAAAGTCGTCCTTCGACAGGCTCAGGACGAACGGATATAGGTGTTTCATCGGTACATTAAATTATGAAAGGCTATGCATTTAACCATAAATTTAAACGGGAAGGGAAACTGTGAAGACAGAGCCCGCTCCCGGCTCGCTTGAGACCTGAACGTATCCTCTATGCGCCCCGACGATGGCATTGACAAGGCTTAAGCCCAGCCCAAGACCTCTTTGGGACCGGCTCTTATCGCCCCTGTACAGACGTTCCCATATTTTATCAAGCTCCTCTTGGGAAATTCCGACTCCGGTATCTTTTACGGTTATAATGACCTCTTGTTCTCTACGACAGGCTTCAATATCTATTCTTCCGCCGGTCGGGGTGTACTTGATCGCGTTATCAAGTAGATTTGCCAGGACCTGCCGTACCCAGTTGCGGTCGGCGGTTAAGTAAAGCTCCTTAGGAAAACCAGTATATACTGAAACGCCCTTTTCCTCAGCGGTATAACCGTAGAGCTCGACGATATCATCTATCAGAGGCGCGACATTAATCTCTTCTGGATCCAGTTTCATCGCTCCGGTCTCTGCTTCCGATATATCCATAAGTGTATTTAACATTATGAGGATCCGTTCGGACTCCTCTATGCAATCGCTCAAAGCCTCCCGGAGAACGTCTGCTTTCTGCTCGGACTGTAATGCCATTTCAGCAGTGCCTCTCAATCTCGTCATAGGAGTTCGCAAGTCATGTGCGACATTATCCAAAACGTTTCGCATTCCTTTCATAAGGGCATCGATTTTTTCCAACATCGAATTAAAAAGTGTGATCAATTCTTCGTGCAATTTATCAGTTTGATTCACTGGAACTCTCACATCTATCTTGCCGCTTGCGACGATTGAATTAAGAGTATTTATAATTTGTCGAATCGGATTAAGCGCGCGGTCGGCAATAAATACTCCGCCTAAATAAGCAAACAGAATTATAGGGATAATTGCGATTAGGTATACTTTGCGAATCTTCCTTAAAAGATCCTCCCGCTCTACTGTCTTTTGACCAAGTTGCAAAGTCGTACCGTCGGACATGCGTAGAGAAGTCATTTCAAATTCATCCTCGCCATCGCCGCCCTTTAGAACTTTCCACTCTTTGTCTTTGGGATAGCCACTTTTTTCAAGTTGCTGAATGCTTAAGGCTGACCAATCATTCGGAATTCTAGAAATAATTGGAATATAATTGTTTCCAATTAGGCGAATTAGAAAGGATTCTTCCTCGTCTTCAAATACATCCTGTCGTAAAGCTTCCAATCCATCTCCCTCATAGATCTCTGAAAGATCATTGATGTCCTCTTCGATTTCCTTTCTGCTTTGTCCGTAGATAAAAGAAGAGATGACGGTATATGCGTAAACATTTATTGCAAGCGAGCTAACGATGAAGAAAATGGTGTACCAAGTTATGAGTCTGAAGCTGCTTGATTTCAGTAAGAGTTTAGGATTCTTTAAGAACATAACCGACCCCTCGTATAGTGTGAATCATCTTTTTCTCAAAGTCTCTGTCGACTTTATCCCGCAACCTGCAAATTAACACGTCCACTACATTCGTCTGCGGGTCAAAGTTGTAATCATAGACATGGTCCATAATCATGGTTTTGGAAACGATCCTTCCTGGATTACGCATGATGTATTCGAGCAAGGCAAATTCACGGGGTTGCAGGTAAATCTTTCTATCCGCCCTGGTAACCTCACGCGTAAGGAGATCAATAGACATTTCTCCAACTGCTAAGCGGGTAGACTCCGGAGTATTGCTGGCTCTACGGATAAGTGCCTGAACACGCGCCAGGAGTTCCGAAAAAGCATATGGTTTAACCAGGTAGTCGTCACCTCCTTTCTGAAGTCCAACAATTCGATCATCCACTGTACGCTTGGCACTCAGTATGATCACTGGAGTATTTATGTTTTGCTTTCTGGCATTCTCCAATAAGGTTAAGCCATCTAATTTAGGAAGCATTACATCTATGACGGCCGCATCGTAGGGCTGGGTCAGCATTAGCTCGAGTCCAACTAGCCCATCTTTTGCATTATCCACGGCGAAGCCTGCCTGCTTAAACCCCTTACCAATAAATGAAGCGATTTTCTTATCATCTTCTATAATTAGTAATCTCATAGAATGACTTAATCCATAATAACTCAAATATGGTTTTAGTACGAGTCCACTAACATAATATTTTTAACGTTGAAGTGATTCGATTTCTACAAAAGCATAAATGGATTATATAATAAGCACCTCTTTTCGTAGTATTTTGTTAAGCGCATAAATTATTGAAGGAGTGGAAAAAAAATAGATTTTAAAGAGATCTCTGGCAACAGAAGGTCCGTAACATATTTATTTGATTGACCGACAGAGTTGGGGAAAATTCAGATTAATGACCTGCGGTGACTCATGATGCATTTCGCGGAAGTGCTACGTTGGAAGCCGCATTACTTTACTAAAACCCCCAACCCCCGCCTGCGTTAGAACCCTTTGATATTATGGAGTATTTTCAATTTAACATGGGTAAAACCTTGTCTCCTTAATTCGGGGTAGTAATAATAAGATTACCACTATTTTCCTGGGGGTATATAATTAAATTTGTTAGATAAAAAAATGCTTGCTATCCCATTGCTTTTTAGTGTAAAATTGATTAGGATTTGGTTTTCTTTTCATTAAATAACTGTTTTGTCGGAGGTCTAATAAATGAAATTCGGGATATATTTGAAGAATAGAAGAAAGCAGAAAAACATTACTCAGGAGGATTTAGCTCGTGCACTGAACGTTTCCAGTGTTTTTGTTCATCAACTTGAAACTGGAAAAGTTGACGCACCTTCGCTTGAAAGATGTCAGCAAATGGCAGATATCCTTGGATTGAAATTCGAAGAGCTCTGGAATGTGGCTAAGAATGAAAGGTTAAATAAATTTATGGAAAGGGAAGGAATTTTTCAGGACGCCGTACAAGTCCTTACTGAAAGCGAAAAAATGCTTGTGAGGCTGTATAGAACCCTTGACTCCGAAATGAGACGCGATTTTACTGGGATGATTTACATGCTTCTCAGGCGTTCTGAAAACGACAATGTTCAGGAGATTCTTGAAGAGTTTATGAAATGCGCATAACGAATAAATTAATGACAATTGCACAAGCTATTGGGATAGAGCTTTGTATATTTGCTCTTGTTGGTCTTGTATTTCTTTTTCAATTTGATAGGGCAAAGAACGAGCTTGTGAACAAGACCAAGGCGATTGCTGAAACCATTGGCGAGCAGGCAAGCAGTTTCTTTACCCATGTTGGTAACAAAGCGACTAGTGATGAGTTCTACCTTTTTCTTGATGATAGGCTTGGCAGGAAAAAGCTCTTTAACACCTTTGAAATTGCTCCCAAATTTTTCAGTGTTGTTGTGAAAAAAGATGTGGAGACCGGTATGTCTTCAGGTTATTTTATGGAGGATTTTTATCCCGAGCGAGGTTATTCGGTAAAAAAGAAAAATGGCGTAATTTCTGTGTCGGTACCTTTTACTATTGAAGAAGACAGCGAACCATTTGGTATCGTTAAAATAGATTCGGATACTAAGGCTATACTAAAGAAGGTATTAGCGGATAACTTCCTATTGTATGCTGCGATGCTCGTTGTTCTTAATAACCAGGCTTTCATCGTTTATTTCCTTTTGAGAAAAAAGAAGGAGGTAGTTTTTGAAAAGGGATATATCAAAGAGCATTCATTGGGTTCACTGAGGCTCATGCATAAGATTCTGGGAGACATGATAGAGGATCATATGACTGAAGGGGAAGGACAGCCAAGTAAGCAGGAAACCAGCAAGAATGTAATTTCAATTACTGACATTGCTGATAAGAGAAATAAATGAAAAAATCTATATCTCTGCTAATTTTAACCCCTCTTCTGATGATAATAATTTGGGGATGTGCAGCCTCCAATGAAGATGGAGTTGTTACATTGGACGGACCTATTCTTGAGAGCATTAATCAGGATGGCAATCTACAATTTAACGGTTCCGTTGTAAACAACGGTGACAGTCCAGTGCATTCAGTTTTTGTGCTGATTACTTTAACGGACGATAGAGGAAATGTTGTCGGTGCGAATTCCGTGCAGGTTGGTGATGTAGAGCAAGATGACGTTTTATTTCCAGGTGAGAGAAAGTTTTTCTCTGTTACACTGACCTCTGATCCTTCCGAAGTGGCCACAAAAAATGTGGAAATATTTTTTGATCCGGTAGAGGATTCTTAACCTGATCTAATAACCTCCAGCTAATCACTTAAATTCAAGGTTTTTCCTACTACATTCCAGGCAATATCTTAGATAAATTTATTGAACTTTAATTTAATCTGTCTTTATTTTATAATAGTTACCATACTGAATCATGATTAATTCGCATATAACTGGCGATGAAAGGTGTCTTGTCAATTATCGAATTAAGATCCTCCACCTTTGTGCAGTCTTAAACCCTAGGAGCAATTTTATACGCTTTTATACTCCGCGTATCTTGGTTAAGTCTTTTAATGATGGGAGTCGTAAGGGGGAAGGCGGTAAATGCACTACCAAAAAATAAAAGGATAGGGGTAACAGGGTGAATCAAATTACCTATGATTTTGAAAAACTGAGATTGGAGAACGAGCGGTTAAAAGAAAGGCTTCTTAAGAGCGAGGAAAGGTATCGTAAGTTATATGAAGAGAATCCCAGCATGTATTTCACTGTCGATGCCATGGGTACGATTATGTCCGTTAATTCTTGTGGTGCAAAACAACTTGGTTATTCGGTAGGAGAATTAATAGGGAAATCTGTTCAAATGGTCTTTCATCCTGACGACCATCAAACTGTGACTGAGCAATTAAGGGAATGTTTGCGGGGTCCTGAAAAATTACATCAGTGGGATTTAAGGAAGATCCGTAAGGATAACACTGTAATATGGGTTCGAGAGTCTGCTCGTGTCTTCAACGGAGATGAAGAAAAGGTATTAATAATGATAGTTTGCGAGGATGTCACGGAAAACAAGCGGGTGCAGGAATCTATCAAAAAGGCATATGACGAGTTAGAAACAAGAGTTCGCGAAAAGACTTCAGATTTGGTAAGAGCGAATGAATCATTACAGGCTGAAATCAGAGAACGCGAGAGGAAGGAAACAGAGCTTAAAATTATAAATAGCATAACTCAAGCGATGAACCAGTCCATCGATCTGGACGATGTTTTTAGGATTGCATTAGATAAGGTTGTAGAACAAGGTTATGTGGACATTGCGTGTATTTATCTACTCGATTATGCGAAAAATGAAGCTGTCCTACAGGATCATAGGGGCTTTCCTGATGATTTCCTGCAGAGAGCCTCGAGGATTCCCAAACCCAAGGGGGTTACGTGGAAGGTTATAAATTCAGGTGAAATTTTAAACGTTAGGAATGCAAGTGAGGATGCTGATGTGGGGCCAGCGGGGCGGGACTTAGGATTTCGTAGTATGTTGGGAATTCCTATAAACCTTGAGAGCAAAACTATAGGTGTTATCTGGCTGTTAAGCTACACGGAGCGTGTTTTTACAAAACCTGAGGTGGAATTACTCGTCTCGATTGGAGATCAAATTGCAATTGCGGTAGCAAGAGCGAATCTATACAGAGAACTAACCAGAAAGAATCGATATCAGACGATAATAGCGACCGTGACAAGGAGTGTCCATCAATCCATCGATTTGCAGGATGTTTTGGAGAATGCCGTTGAATCAATGAGCAATAACATAGAAGGCGTTGATAATGTGAGTATATACATGGTAGAAGGGAAGGAAGCAGTTGCGAAGGCTTATAGAGGATATCCAAAGTGGTTTATGGATCAGATAGGGAGGATCCCCTATCCCAAAGGTTTTACATGGAAGACGATCATAGATGGTAAACCAAGATATGTCTCGAATACCGAGAATGATAAGGTGATCGGTCCTGCAGGTTTGAAGGTGGGGACTAGAAGTTACGCTGCCATGCCCATTCATTTTGAAGGTGAGACGATTGGGTCCATCAATATAAATTCATTTAAGTTAGATGCCTTCGATGATGAGGAGTTGAAGTTATTGGGAATTGTGGCTCAGCAAATAGAGTTAGCCATAAACAATGCGCAGCATGCCGAAGCCCTCAGAGAATCGGAACAGCGTTATAGAAATTTCGTAGAGACAGCGAGGGATATGATCTTTACGCTCTCACCTGCTGGCACATTTACTTCATTGAATCCTGTTACTGAAACGATTACGGGTTGGTCACGAGATGAATGGATTGGTAGGCACTTCGCACAGATTATACATCCCGATGACATACGCAGGGCAATGCAAATATTTGGGTGTGTGATGAAAGGTGAGATGCCACCCATCTTCGAGATGCATGTTCGGAGCAATTCAGGAGGATATTTAACTGTTGAATCCATTGTAACCCCCCAGATCAAGAATGGGAAGGTTGTTGGCCTTTTGGGCATCTCGCGTGACGTAACGGAACGCAAAAAGATCGAAGAGGCTCTAAGAAGAAGTGAGGAAAGATTGAACTACATATTTGATAATACGCCAAACGTGGCTATTCAGGGATACGATATCGACGGGAGAGTAATGTACTGGAACAAGGCTGCTGAAAAAATATTCGGTTGGAGTAAAGATGAGGCCATAGGGAAGACACTGGACAAACTAATACTGGATGAAGAGACAACACATGAATTTCATTCGATTCTAAAGAAAATAACTGAAACGAATAAACCATACGGCCCATCAGAATGGAAGTTCATAAATTGTGAGGGTAGGGAAGGAACCGTGTATTCAACAATATTTCCCATACCATCCTCTAGTGGCAAATATGAGTTCATATGCATGGATATCGATATAACTGAGAGAAAGCGTCAAGAAGCACAGATACATCATATGGCCATGCACGATTCGTTGACAGATCTGCCAAACCGCCGGGCGTTACAAGAGAAGCTCGAATATATAATAAGTAATTCGGACCGTAGAAAAACACACGCTTTTGTAGTTATGGACCTTGATAATTTTAAACTCATAAACGATACCCTTGGTCACCTACAGGCTGACCAGGTACTTGTTGATCTAGCCAAGATAATGAGAAAGACCATGAGACCGGAGGATCTGTTAGCCCGTGTCGGTGGTGATGAGTTTGCCATGGTTATTCAAAATGTATCCCGTGATGAAGCCAAAACAATAGCGGAAAGATTTTACAGTGCTATAAATAGGTACAGTTCTTATCTCAAAGGATATAGCTTCCAAATCGGCATAAGCATTGGTATTAACCTATTTGATGGTAAGACAGATCCTCAAATGATTATGGCTATTGCCTATTCCGCACTAGCTGCAGCAAAGTATGAAGGGAAGAACAGGGTCATTATATATCATTCCGAAGAATACAACAGGGTAGAGCTTAACCAGGCTAGTCAATGGTGCATAAGAATCAATGATGCAGTACGCGAGAATCGGTTAATACTTCAGTTTCAGCCTGTCATAAGACTCGATAATCGTGAGGCTCTATACATGGAGGCCTTGGTGCGTATGAGGGATGCGGGTAATAAGACAGTCATGCCTAAAGCGTTTATTCCTGCCGCCGAGCGTTTTGGTCTTATGTCGAAAATTGATAAGTGGGTAGTGGAGAAGGTAATTAATTCTGTAGATAAAGACAATGGAGTTAGGACTTTTGTCAATCTATCTGGTTCGAGTCTAAGGGATGAATCACTTCTTGAGTTTATAGAGAATGCCGTCAAGGGGAATCGCAGAATTTCAAGTCATATCGGTTTTGAAATAACCGAGTTTACGAACATCACTAATATGGATCGATTGAATCAATGGATGATTGATCTTAGAGAAACCGGTTGTCAGTTTGCTCTTGATGACTTTGGAATGGGTTACTTTTCATTTGCTCATTTACTTAAGCTGCCGGTAGATTTTGTAAAAATTGAAAGTTCTTTTATACAAAGCATAGATACAGATCAGACAAGTAGTGCTATAGTGAAGGCAATAATAACGGTATCCCGTTTAATGGGAAAAGAAGTCATTGCAGAGGGAGTCGAAACCGAGTCGGTTGCAAATATCTTGAGTAGGTTGAAAATAAAATACGGTCAGGGTAATTATTGGAGAAAACCGTCTGATGATATCACATTTATATACTGAGAGAAATATGATACAAGGAAATTTTAAACCGTTGTAATTCCTTTTGATTTATCTGTCTGACTGCAGGTTTTCATAGAATTCATAGTATGGAGTATAATAATATTATAGAATGCGGAATCTTAAGTTATTTAATCAATGGTGAGAGATCGGGTTACCTAAAATATGCATTACTTCTTAGAGGTGAAATATCTATTGAATCCTGTGAAAAAGTATATTTTAATTTTGTGATAGCTTTACATATTGATTATGCTGTATAATTTCTCTGGTTTTCATTGCTTTTAAGTAGAGTTTAAACATTTTATTAATATTATAAATTAGTAGTTGCAAATACTTAATGAATATGTTTAAATCATAACTCTAATAAAGGAGAATGAATTGTTTTTTGGAAAAAGAGAAATCGCAGGACTCGATATAGGTTCAAGCGCAATAAAACTTGTCGAGATAAGGGAAACAAGGCAAGGATATCAACTGAAGAATGTTGGAGAATCATTGCTTCAACCCGATGCCATCGTCGATAAGGTTATCAGGGATCAAGATGCAGTAATAGATGCTTTGTCTTTGCTGATCGATAACCTCAGGTTTAAGACAAGAAACGTGGTTATTTCGATTTCTGGAAACTCTGTAATCATAAAGAAGGTAAGTCTTCCTGTTATGAATGACGATGAGTTGCGCGAAGCTATCCCGTGGGAACTTAAACAGTTCATACCGCAGAATATAGAGGATATAAATTATGATTTTCAGGTTCTGCCGGGTGAGGATTCAGAAGGAACGATGGAGGTCCTTATAGCCGCTGCTAAGAAAGATTTGACAAATGGTTACATTCAGATTGTAAACGAGGTTGGTTTAAATCCTGTCGTAGTGGATATTGATTTATTTGCCCTTGAAAACATGTATGAAGCTAATTACTCGGAAACAAATGGGATTTTGGCTTTAGTTAATATAGGTGCTGCGATTACGAACATAAATATTTTAGAGAATGGGATTTCGATCTTTGCCAGGGACTTGGCCATGGGGGGGAATCAGTTCAATGAATGGGCTCAGAAGGAGTTGGGGATTGGGTTCGATGAGTCAGAAGTGCTGAAATTATCCCTAGGAACTAAAGAAGTCACTGCAGAATTAAATAGGATTGCTAACGATTTTAGAGAGTCTATTTGTGGGGAAATTAAAAGAACTTTAGATTTTTTCTCCTCGACATTTTCAAAACCGAAGGTAGACAAGATAATGCTTGGCGGAGGGTCTTCAAAGGTTCCAAACTTGGGGACGGAGCTCGAAAATATTACACGTTGTAAAGTTGAACCAGTCAATCCATTTAGAAACATTATGTATAGTGTAAGTGATTTTGACCCAGAATATATTAAAGATATAGCTCCCAAAATGGGTGTTGCTGTTGGACTTGCCTTAAGAAAAATAGGAGATAAGTTTTGATTAGGATAAATCTTTTACCCTCGGAACAGAAAAAAGAGGCCAGAGCACTTGGTGACCTTATTGTAGGTGGCCTCGTAATATTTGCCGTGATAGTTTCGATTTTGGCCCTACACTTATACCAGGCAAAGGCATTGAGAGATGTGAATAAAGAGACTCTAAGGGTTGAGAAGAGGATTAAAGAGTTAGAGGATGTTAAGGAAAAGGTTGAGGCTTTTAAGGCAAAGAATGCGGAGCTTGAGCGCAGGATCAAATTAATTCAGTTATTGGAACAAAATCGTGCGGCTCAGTTAAATGTCATGGAATCTTTGGCAGAGGCTATTCCTCAAAGAGCTTGGATTGATAAATTCACCGAAACAGGGGACAAAGCGAAAGTGGAAGGGATAGCTTGGAATGAGTTCACCGTTTCAGATTTCATGAAAAGCCTTAAGTCTTCGAATTATTTTAAAGATGTAGAACTTGTCTCGATTCAGAAAAAGGAGATGCAGAATTTACCATTAAGGAGTTTTGTGATCGAATCAAATCTTAGCTATTCTGGTAAGGTCGAGGAAGGTAGTGAGGATACGGAAAAAACAGAAAAGGGAAAAAACAAGGCGAATCTTTGAATAAAATGGCAAACTTAGCTGACTTTGTTGAGTCAATTCAAGAAAAACCGGTTCGTATTAAGATTGCTATATTAGTGGCAATTATAGCAGTGATTTCTGGAATCTATTGGTATTTTTTGTGGTCACCTAACGCAGAGGAGCTTAAGACTTCAAGGGGTAAGCTACAAGGACTTCAGACGAAATTAGAGGAATATGAATTAATTGCAAAGGAACTTCCAAAGTTTGAGTTAGAGTTCAAGAGGTTGAATGGAGAATTTGAAATTGCCTCTCTTAAACTACCAAAAGAGAAGGAGATACCCACTCTGATTGATGGTGTTTATTCTCAAGTATCTGCTTCAGGATTGGAGCCTATCAATTTTGTTCCAAAAAAAGAGGTGAAAAAGGATATATATTCCGAAATTCCTATACAGATGAAAGTCGCGGGATCATATGCGCAGTTAGCTAATTTCTTCGAAAGGGTCTCCAACTTGCCGCGGATAGTGAATGTAAGGGATCTAAACCTAAAGCGTGACGATAAGACGAGTAAAGAGAATGATATTGTTCTGAGTGCTGATTTTACTACTGTTACGTTTCGAGTGCTTCCAGTTCCAGAAGATTTAGGAGAGACGACGAATACTGGAAAGCAGAAAGGAATAAGGAATCGGCAGAAATGATTTCTGGAGTTACAAGAGGATCGATTTATATTGAAATTATTATTTTGCTTTTTATGTTGACTAGCGTTTGTTCTTTAGTTGCTAGACCTGAGGAATCCACCTCCGAGGAAAATATGGATACCAATCTATCTCTCGAGAAATTAGATGACCAAAATAATCCGCAGTCTAAAGCTGAAGTTAGTAACCCTGAAAGCAAGCGTGATCCATTTAGGCCCTTTATAAAACTCGTAAACGAAGAAGAGACCGGGGATGGTTCATTGGTACCACCTATTAAAAGATATGAGCTTCAAGAGTTTAGAATAGCTGGGATCTTGTGGATCGAAGGTGAGCCAAGGACAATGATCGTAGATCCTGAGAAGAATACGTATTATCTCGCGGTCGGAGATGAAATTGGAAACAAGGGAGGAGTTATTTTGGAGATCAGAAACAGCGGCATTCTGGTAAAGGAAACTAGGCATTACGAAGATTTATTTGGTGAAGATAAGGTGGAGATAAGAAAAGTTGTTCTTAGCTTCCAAGAATAGTCTATAATTATAGATGTTAACACATTTACTACATCTTAATAGGAGGATGGATTGGTGAATGTTGATCGAAAGTCTCTCACATACATAATTTTTTTCTTAATCTATTCCGTATTTGTTTCGGGTTTTGACTTAACAGCGTCCGAGGATCACGGTAACAATAAAGAGTACTCCGGGGACAGTTCTAGCAGGAGTACGTTTGGAAATACAGGCAAACATCACTCGGCGTTAGCTGTTGCTCAGAATCAGGGTTCAGGCATGGTGGTTGAACCTCCGGCACCTGGCCAAAAGGATGCCATAAATTCCGTCGAAAGCATTAATTTTAACGTCGAGAATGGCGTCGGAATTGTAACTATAACAACCTCTAATAAGGCTTCATATGAAGAACTTCCGAGGGAAGGGAATACATCTAGGGTAAAACTGCTAAATGTCGTTCTTCCCGCGAATCTGCAGGTTTCACGCGACGTAAGTGAATTCGACAGCCCCTTAAATTTTGTTTCCTCATTTAGAGACCCCGTTTCAGAAAATAACACTATAATTGTGTTAGAGCTTAAAGAAGATGTTCCTATGTTTACTGATCAGAGTAACAATTTGTTGACCCTGAGATTTCAGAAACCATCAGAATTGGAAGCGGAAGCAGCTAAAGAGGAAATAATACCTTGGGCATTTGATTATCGTGTTGCGGCTACGCCGGGTGCCCAAAAAGAGTTTCGCGGAGAGCGTGTCTCTTTTGATTTCAAGGATGCGGATATCAGAGACGTATTCAGGATTCTTGCAGACATAAGCGGATTTAATATTATAATCGCGAATAATGTTACAGGAACTGTAACCCTAAAACTCTCGGATGTCCCGTGGGACCAAGCATTAGACGTAGTTCTTGAAGATGCCGGGTTGGGAGCAATTGTTGAGGGAAATGTGATGAAGATTGCTCCGCTTGCAACCTTGCAGAAAAGGCAATCTGACATCCTGGCTGCTGCTAGATCAAAAGAACAGCTTGAACCGCTTGATACGAGACAGGTATTCGTAAACTATGCAAGGGCTGAGGAGCTAGTACCACTTGTTAGTCCACTTCTATCGACGAGAGGTATTATTAGAGTAGATACTCGCACTAATAGCCTATTGCTAACGGATATTCAATCCACGATTGGATATGTAGAAGAGCTTATAAATAGTTTAGACACCAGGACACCACAGGTGTTGATTGAATCTCGTATTGTTCAAGCAACACTGGATTTCATTAGGGAGCTCGGAGTCCAATGGGGTCTAAATTACCGTGCATCTGCCGCAACGGGAAATCCGACTGGGGCGACATTCCCATCGAGTGCTGATGTCGGTGGAGTAAATGTTGGTGCTCCCTTTGGAACAGCGGCCGATAATTTTATAATTGATCTTCCAGCTGCTGTAGGTACGGGAGGGGGGGGTGCGATAGGTTTATTGCTTGGTAGCCTAACGGGTGCTTATGATCTTGATATCAGGTTGTCCGCATTGGAGAATAGGGGTGATGGAAGGATTTTATCATCACCTAAGGTATTGACGCTTGATAATCAGCCTGCAAGGATTGAGCAGGGGGTTTCAATACCGTTTCTGAGTGTCTCTGCGGCAGGTACACAGACTCAATTTGTCGATGCAACGCTAAGACTCGAGGTCACTCCGCAGGTTACAAATGACAACAGGGTACTGATGAACATTCGCGTCACAGATAATGCTCCTGATCCTACTATAACTGGTGCTAACGGACAGCCGAGTATAAGAAGGAATGAGGCAGAGACGCAAGCCCTTGCTTCCGATGGTGAGACAATTGTAATAGGGGGGATTCTTAAAAGAGATGTATCGGAAAGGATCGCCGGTGTCCCATGGTTCTCAAGGGTTCCTCTCTTTGGGTGGCTTTTTAGAAGGGAAACAACATTAGATCAAAGAAGGGAGCTGATGGTATTCATAACGCCTAGAATAGTTCGATAAAAAGGAGAGAGATGAATGGATATTAACCACATGAAATCTATTTTG